>JAJEIJ010000047.1:0-60269 GCA_022827725.1 Acidimicrobiia bacterium | reverse complement strand
CGGAAGCAGGCCAGCATGACCTCCACGAACTCCGTGCGGTTGGAGCAAACCAGCCCCACGTGATCGCCCGGAGAGGCTCCCGCGGCCAGCAGCCCCCGTCCGATGGCGTGGGTGCGGCGGTCCAGCTCAGCCCATGTCACCTGATGGGCGTCATCCTCCAACGCCAGGTCATCTGGTTCCCGCCTGGCCAACTTCGCCAGCACCGAGGGTTCGCTCACCGCTGCGACACTACTGGCCCCGTCATTTCATTTGGCGACTACTATTCTCCTTATCGCGGACTGGATTTCCGAGGCGTTCAGCGAGAAGCCGGGGCCGGTGTGAGCAGCACCCTTTCGCTAGAGGCAGCCGACCGAATTGTCGACGCCGCGCTGGCCGCGGCGGCCGATCACGGCTTCCCGCCGATGACGGTTGTGGTGCTCGACACGGGCGGGCATCCACTGGTGGTCAAGCGCGACGAGCGGTCTGGCATTGGCCGGGTTGAGATCGCCATGGGAAAGGCCCACGGCTGCCTTGCTATGGGTTTCGGCGGCCGCGAGTTGGCCCGACGAGCCGACGCCGTTCCGAAGTTCTTCACCTCAATCGGTCAGCTGCTGCCCCACGGGATCGTGCCCGTCGCTGGCGGAGCACTCATCCGCGACGACAGGGGAACGCTTCTCGGATCCATAGGCATCAGCGGGGGAACGTCTGACGACGACGACATCTGCGCCATCGCCGGGATCGCCTCGGTGGGTCTCGTAGCCGACACGGGAGATGAGCAGTGATCGGACGGCACGGTGGTGGCGCCGTCCTCTTCAAGAACGCGCAGATCTTCGACGGCACCGGGGCCGAGCGCTTCCCTGGTTCCGTCTTGGTCCGGGGCAATCGCATCGAGCGGGTAATCGCTGGGAGCGAGGAGATAGACGCCCCCGAGGCCATTGTCGTCGACGGCCGTGGCGGCACCCTCATGCCCGGCATGGTCGAGGGGCACGCTCATCTCACCTGGCCGTCGTCGATCGAGAAGGTCATCAACACCATGACACTCCCGATCGAGGAGCACATGCTCACCACCGCGGTGAACGCACGAATCACCCTCGACGCAGGTTTCACCAGCGCCTATTCAGCCGGGTCGCTCGGCGAGCGCATGGAGGTGGCTCTGCGCGACCACATCGACGACGGCCGACTGCCTGGGCCGCGGCTGCGCGCCTCGGCAATGGAAAAAGGACAAGAAGGGATCATTGGCGTGCCCGAGGGGCACGATCCAACCCACGACCGCAGCATTCCGGGTCTCCAGCAGTACGTACGCGACATGGCAGATCTCGGAGTCGACACCATCAAACTTCTTATGTCCAGCGACGAAGGGTTCAGCCCTGGAGGCGCCAACGTGCTGATGTACTCCGAGGCAGAAGCCCAGGCGGTGGGCGTGGCGGCTCGCGAGGCGGGCATGTGGTTGGCGTGCCACGCCCAGGCTGCCGAAGCGGTGAAGCGGGCCGTGCGGGCCGGCTTTCGGTGCATCTACCACTGCACCCTCGCCGACGAGGAAGCGCTCGACATGCTTGAGGAGCATCGGGATGAGCTGTTCGTGGCGCCGGCACCGGCGCTTCTCTATTCCCGCATCCACGAGGCCGAGGAGTTCGGCATCGACCGTGCGGTCGCAGAACGGATGGGTGCGGTCTCTGGTTTGGAGTCCATGGAGCGGATCTACCCAGAAATGAAGCGCCGCGGCATCCGTGTCGTCCCTGGGGGCGACTACGGCTTCCCATACAACCCCGTCGGACGCAATGCGCGCGATCTCCAGCTCTTCGTCGATCTCTTCGGATACACGCCGTTCGAAGTGCTGGTGGCAGCCACGAAGACCGCCGGCGAGATGGTCGGTTTCGATGTCGGCACCATCGAGGAGCAACGACTGGCCGACCTGCTGCTCATTGACGGGGACCCCACTGTCGATGTCGCAATCCTCCAGGACAGAGCGCGAATCGTCGCTGTGATGCAAGACGGCTCATTCCACCGGTCACCCCCCTGGCAGTCGTTGGCGGCAAGCAGCCAAGACAACGGCCAATAGCCCAAGGAGGCTCGCGGTCCGGTAGGCGGTCTTGGCCACCTAGGGTGGCAGTGTGCTTGTCCGTTTGGGCGCGCTGCTGGTGGGCGCCGCTGTTTTTGCCGCGGCGTGCGCGGGTGCTGACAATGCCGACCGGGGCCCGGCTTCGACCCCCACAGCCACGGACGCCGCTGGGGAGGACAGCGCTCAACCCACAGCGACCTCCAGCGCAGCCGCCATTGCTTCGGCCACGCCAGCCCCTTCGCCTACTGCCGCGGTGGTGCTGGACCCACGTGAGACCGGAGGGCTGAGGAACTTCCTGGGCTACCAATTCCCGCCTGCGCCCCTGGTGACCACGGGTCCGCTGTCACCGGAAGCCACCGACCAACTCGACCTCATCTGGTCCAAATTGCGAACCGGCGGGCTCGACGGTGCCGAGGTGGCCCGGCTTGCGGAGTCGGGCGATGCCCGGCTGGCCTGGATCTTGTCTGACCTCTTGAGGTTCGTTCGCCCTGGCGACATCTTCAACGGGGCGGTCTCGGCCTTTGAGGAGCTGACCGGCGCGTCGCTGACCGACGATCCGGTGGCCATCAGGAGCCCCTGGCAATCGATGACCGATCACCTGATTGCCTGGGATCTGCCCGTCTTTGACGGTTACGCCGACTACAAGGGCCGGCTGTTCACCCTGATCGAGCCGGGCTGGCAGCCGTTCTTCGAAGACGCCGACGCCGACATCGACTGGCGCTTGGTGAGCTGGGGCGGAGTGCTGATTGACGACCGGGAATTCGGCGATCCTCGGCCGTGCCCCCAGGGCTGCATCCCGGCGCTCGACGACCCGGGCCTGACCGACGCCGAGGGAGGCTCCTGGTACCCCGACGACGGCATCGTATTCGCAGTGGTGATTGGCGACGAGGCCCGGGCCTATCCCCGCCACATCATGGAAATCCACGAGATGGTCAACGACTCGCTCGGGGGGCGCCGCATCGGCATGCCGTACTGCACGCTGTGCGGCTCGGCACAGGCCTACTTCACCGACGACGTGCCCGACGGGGTCGAGATGCCCGTCTTGCGGACATCGGGTCTGCTGTCGCGTTCGAACAAGGTGATGTACGACCTGGTCACCAAGTCGGTTTTCGATACCTTCACCGGGCGTGCATTGTCAGGTCCGCTGCGCCAACAAGGGGTTGTGCTGTCGCAGGCCACGGTGGTCACCACCACCTGGGGTGACTGGAAAGCCGCGCATCCCGATACCACGATTGTTGCCCAGGGCGGCGGGATCGGCCGGGTGTATCCCTTCAACCCACTGGGCGGGCGCGACGATCATGGGCCTATCTTCCCGGTGGGCGACGTGGACGAACGCCTCGGCGTTCAAGAGCAAGTGTTCGGTGTGGTGTTGGACGACGGCACCCCCGTGGCGTTCCCGGTGGAAGCTGCGGCTGCCGCGCTGCGAGCTGGTGAGGTGGTGGAGCTGAGCGGCGTGGAGCTTCGCTTGGACGGTGGAGGGGTGCGGGCCGTCGACGCCGACGGCGACGAGATCACGGGTCACCAGGCGTTCTGGTTTGCCTGGAGCCAATTCATGGCCGACACCCTCCTGTGGGAGCCGTAAGGGGTCAGGTTTTCTTGGAGGCCGGCGGCAATTGGCCATCCCAGAGTTCGTCGCGGAGCTTGGTGCGCAGGACTTTGCCGGTGGGGTCGCGGTCGACGGCCGGGCGGATGATGTAGCGGCGGGGGCGCTTGTAGCCGGCCAGGTGCTCGGCGCAGGCGGCGTCGATAGCTGCGGTTACTTCGTCGGGGGCAAAGCCGTCGGCCACTGCCAGATACACCACCACCTGTTCGCCCCGATCGGGGTCGGGCCCACCCACCGCGCAGGCGTCGGCCACCCCGTCGATGGCGAACACCACGTCCTCAATCTCGGCGGGGTAGATGTTGACTCCGGCGGCCACTATCACCTCCGAGCTGCGGCCCGACAGGTACAGATAGCCGTCCTCGTCGAGGTAGCCGATGTCGCCCACCGAGAAGAACCCGGCGTCGTTATAGGCGTCGTCGGTCTTGTCGTCGGCGTTGATGTAGCGGAAATAGCGACCCTCGGGGCGGCGGAAGTACACAGTGCCGGGCTCGCCGGGACCTAGCACCTCGCCGTTCTCGCCCACGATCTGGATGACCAGTTCCCCGATGGGGGTGCCCACTGTCCCGGGCCGGGCCAGCCAATCGGGAGAGCTGCACATGGTCATGCCGCCCTCGGTGAACCCGTAGTACTCGGTGAAGATCGGGCCCCACCACTCGATCATGCGCTGCTTCAGGGGCACTGGGCAGGGTTCGCCGCCGTGGAGGACAGTGGCCAGACGGGAGTGGTCCAGCTCGGCTTTGCGCTTGTCGGGCAGGGCCAAGAGCTGGCGGAACATGGTGGGGACCATGATCGTGGCGGTAACACCGCCGTTGATGACCTCCACGGCTCGCTCCGCGTCCCACCGTCCCATGATCCGCATGGGCGCGCCGTTGGCCAGCGCCCCCAGGGCAAAGGCCAGGGGAGCGCCGTGGAAGAGCTGGGCCACCATGAGGTGCTTGCCGTCTCGGGGCAGACCCAGCCCCTGGGCCCCCATTGACGAGAACTCCCACCACTGCTCAAAGGTGGACTCCGAGTCCAGAGTGCGTTCCACCCCTTTGGGCCGCCCTGTGGTTCCCGAGGTGTAGGGGATGCGATAGCCAGTGCCCCCCGCCGGGAGCGGCGTCGGATCTTGGGCATCCACCCAGGCGTCGAATTCGTCGCCAATCCACACCACCGGGCGGTCGCCCGCCGCGTCCCGGGCCGCCGGCAAGTCGGTTGCCACCAGGGCTGAACCGGCGTCATCCAGCACGTAGGCGATCTCGGAAGCCGTCCAGTTGGTCTTGATCGGGGTCATCTTCAGCCCGGCCCGGAAGCAGGCCAGCATGACCTCCACGAACTCCGTGCGGTTGGAGCAAACCAGCCCCACGTGATCGCCCGGAGAGGCTCCCGCGGCCAGCAGCCCCCGTCCGATGGCGTGGGTGCGGCGGTCAAGTTCGGCCCAGCTCACCCGATGGGTGTCGTCCTCCAACGCCAGGTCATCCGATTCCCGCCCGGCCAACGCTGCCAGCACCGAGGTCATGAGGGCTTGCGGCCGACGCCGATCTGGCGGGCGATGATGTTGCGCTGAATCTCGCTGGAGCCGGCGCCGATGGTGCCGAGGCGGGCGTTGCGCCAGTGGAGCTGCATGTTGGAGTCGAGGGTGTATCCGTAGCCGCCCATGACCTGCATCCCGGTGTAGCTAGCCCGCATCATGGCCTCGCTGATCCAGAGCTTGGCCATTGACACCTCGAGGGCACATTGCTCTCCTGCGGCGATGCGCCGGGCCAAGTCCCAGGTGAGGGTGCGGGCGATGTTCACGTCGACGGCCACGTCGGCCAGCATGTGCTGGATGGCCTGGAAGCGCCCGATGGCCTGACCGAACTGCTCCCGGGTGTTGGCATATTCGATGGCCTCATCCAAGATGGCCTCCATCGGCCCGAGGTTGATGGGCAGCGAGGAGAATCGCTCCCGCTCCAGGTTGGCCTGAAGATTGCGATGCCCCTGGCCCTCGGCGCCCAAGATGTTGGCGGCCGGCACCCGCACGTCGGTGTAGGCAACCACGTTGGTTCCGCTGGCCCGCTCGCCAATGGTCTCGACGGGGGTGATCTCGATGCCGGGGCTGGACAGGTCCACCACGAAGAACGTGATGCCGTCCTGTTTCTTGGGCTCATCGGAGGTTCGGGTGGCCAGCAGCACGTAGTCGGCGTGGCGGGCGAAGGAGTTCCACATCTTGGTGCCGTTCACCACGTACTGGTCGCCGTCGCGCTCGGCCCGGCATTTGAGGTTGAAGGCGTCGGATCCGGCATCGGGCTCGCTGAGCGAGAAGCAGAACTTGTACTGGCCAGAGGCGATACCGGGGAGGAATCGCTCCCGCTGTTCCTCGGTGCCGTAGATCTGCAATCCCCCCGACGCGTGGATGGCAGACCGATAGACCATGATGGCGAACGACATCATGGCCCGGCTCAACTCGTGCAAAACGATGGCCACCTCCACGATTCCCCCGCCTTGGCCGCCGTGCTGCTCGGGGATGCCAACCCCCATGAACCCGGCATCAGCGAACCGCTGGTAGGTCTCCAGCGGGGGCTCGCCCTTGATGTCCCACTCCCGGGCGAACCCGTCGGGCATCTCTTTGGCCGCGAAGCCTCGCACCGATTCCCGCAGCAGCTCCTGTTCGGGGGTGAACTCCATGGGTGCCTCTTTGTGCCGAAGTCGCTCAGCGACCGCCGATGAGCACGTCGACGGCGGTGACCCCTGAAGTATGCACGATGAGCGGGTTGATCTCGGCCTCGGTGTGATGGCGGGCGGCGATGCGCCCGAGTCGAACCAGCACCTCCGCGGCAGCATCCCGGTCGCTGCGGGTGCGGCCTCGGTAGCCGTCCAGCAGCGTTCCGGCCCGGGTGGCGTCCAACAGGGCGTGGGCCTCCACAGTGCTCAAAGGAGCGGGGGCGATGGCCACGTCGTCGACGAGCTCGGCCAGCACTCCTCCGAGGCCGACCACAACGCAGGGGCCGGCCTCCGGGTCCACCCTGGTGCCGACGATCAGCTCTATGCCGGGCTCGGCCATGGGCTGGGCCACCACCACGGCGTCGGACAGGTCCAGCTCCCGGCGGCGGGCTTCCAGCCGCGCCGCGGCTGCCGCGATGTCGCTGGGTACCACGTTGAGCTCAACCAGTCCGAGTTCGGTCTTGTGGTCCAGGCCATCGCCCACCAGCTTGACTGCGGCCGGTCGGTCTTGGGCGTATTCAACGGGGGCGCAGGCCGAGGATGCGATGTCGGCCAGCAAATCGTCCAGGGTTTCATCCGGCCAGGTCTGCGGCTCATCGTCCCGCGGGAGGTGGCGCCGGTTTTCCCACTCGGCCAGGCAGCGGAACAGCCGATCGGGGGAGTTGAACACCGGGATGCCAGCTTCGGCCAGCTTGGGATAGTCCACCGGGTGCCACCCCGGCGCGCTGTAAACCGCCACCGGCGTTCCCTGCTGGGCCTGGGCCACAAGAGAGTCCATTTGCTTGTCGATGATTGCCTCGGGGCCGATCAGCATCCCGTGCACCAGAACGTCCAATCCGGGGTCGTTGCCCATGGCATCGAGGGCGGCGGGCAGCAGACCGTGGTCCACCACCGACTGGCCGGTGAGGTCCAGCGGATTTCGGGGCTCGCCCAGCGTCATGCGCTCGGCCAAGGCTGAATGGGCCACCGGTCCCAAAGGGGGGACGTCGAATCCATGCTCGCGGGCTGAATCGGCCAGGATTCCGGCCATGGCCCCCGACGACGACAGCACTCCGATTCGCTGCCCCCAGCGGCCCTGGGCCAGGGGGAGCGCAGCTAGCTCGGCCAAGTCGCGGGCCATGAGGATGCCGTGTCGGCGGCAGCGGGCCGCAAACGCGTCGTAGTCGCCCACCAGGGCCCCGATGTGAGTGCGGGCCGCATCGGCGCCCTCGGGAGAGCGGCCGGCCTTCATCACATGCACGGGCTTGCCTGCGGCTCGGGCCTCATCAGCCGCCGCGAAGAACCGGTCGGCGTCGTGCAGCCCCTCGGCATACACCACGATCTGCTCGGTGCGATCGTCGGTGGCCAAGAACCTCACGTAGTCGCCCACGGTGAGATCGATGCCGTTGCCCACGGCGAACCCCACGGTGAGGCCGAGGCCGTTGCCCAGCAGATGCTGGACCAGCGACGACACCAGAGCGCCGCTCTGGGATACCACGCCGAGACTCCCCGCGGGCAGCTCGTCGGCCATGGCATAAGGGGGGAACCCGGCGGGGATCCGGTCGATGCAGTTGATGACGCCGTTGGTGTTGGGACCGCACACCGCCATGGGTGTATCGCTTAGGAATGCCTTCAACTCCAAGTCGAGCGGCGACCCGGCCCGGTCTCCTTCGCCGAACCCGCTGCTGAACAAGATGACGGCCCTGCTGCCGAGTGCCTCGGCCTGGCGGAGAACATCGATGGCGGCGGCTGCGGGCACCAGCACCAGCACCAGATCGGGAGTTGCTGGGAGGGACTCCAAATCGGGATAACAGGGCCGCCCTTCCAGCGTGTCGTAGCGGGGGTTGACCAGGTAGAGATCGGCGGGAACATCGTGCTTGAGCAGATTGCCCAGCGCCCACGAAGCCAGCTTGTTGCTCTCCAGCGGAGTGGCTCCCACCAGCGCGATGGACCGGGGCCGTACCAGTGGGGTGAGGTCTTTGGCTGCTGTGCTCATTCAGCCGGAAATGGTCAGGCCTGCTTGACCGGTGCGGACCACCATGAACTCCATGCCCTCGGGTCCCGCGGTGAAGCCGTATTCGACGTTGGCGGCCAGCAGCAGCGTGTCGGGCGGCTCCACCACCACTCCGCTGTCAAGGGTGGCGCTTCCAGCTAAGACCACCATCAGCTCATCCCGGTCGTGACTGTGGGGAGGGATCACATAGCCGGGGGCCAGCCGGATGGCGTGCGCGAAGAACGACCCTCGGTGCAGCCACGCCTTCTGCAAATCGGTGTCGTCGGGGTCGGGGTTCTCGCCGGGCTGAAACCACTCCACGTCGCGATATCGGGTGAGGGCCATGGGGAATTCGTAGCACGGCTAGCCGGGTTCCGGCTCCTGGGCGGGCCAATAACATGGCGTTGATGCATGTGGTTGTGGCCGGCGCGGGGGGAATCGGCGGAGCCCTCGCCGGCGAAGTGGCCCTTAGCGGTGGCGAGGTCAGCGTGATCGATGCTTGGGCCGAACACGTGGAGGCCATCCGGGCCGACGGCTTGCGCCTGGTGGGCCCAGATTCGAAGCGGGAGCGAACAGCTCGGCTGCCCGCGTGGCACATCGAGGAGTGGTCGCGTCTGGCCCCTATCGATGTGTTGGTGATCGCGGTCAAAGCGTTCGACAACCGGTGGCTCGTCCCGCGGTTGGCCCCTCGGCTGGCCGCTGGCGCCACCGTGGTCTCGGCCCAGAACGGGGTCAACGAACCCCTGCTGGCCGAGCTGCTGGGCCCAGAGCGGGTGATCGGTGCCGTCGTGCTGTTTCCCGCCGCGGTTGTCGAACCGGGCCAGGTGAGGCTCGACTGGCATCCCGTGCTTCAGATCGGCGAGCTCGATGGAACTCGCACCGACCGGCTGGAGCGGGTGTCGTCGGCGCTGGGGGAGGGGATCGAAACCCCGGTGAGCGACAACATCTGGGGGGCTATCTGGTCGAAGCTGGTGATGAACTGCATGAGCAACCCGGTCAACGCGGTGCTTGGAGGCCGGGCTCGGGATTGCCGGGAGCAACCCGGTCCCCGTCGGGTGAGCTTGGCCTGTGGCTCGGAGGCAGTGGCGGTTGGCCAGGCTTCAGGCCACTCCATCGAACCGGTGAGCGGTATAGAAGCCCAGCGCATCTTGACTGGGGGCGCGGGCGGATCAGGGGCCGCCGAGTTGGCCGCCGACTGGGCGGCCACCGCCGCAGAACTGGGAGAGGTCAAGGGCTCGATGCCGACCGACATCGAACGAGGCCGCAAAACCGAGATCGACTCGTTCAGCGGGTTCGTCAGCCAGGAGGGAGCGCGATTGGGCATTCCCACTCCGGCCAATGATGCGGTGCTCAAGATGGTGCAAGAGATCGAGTCCGGCCGGAGAACTCCCGGTCTTCAGAATCTGGATGAGCTGCTGAGGGCGCTGGGCTAGCGGCCCTGCCAGCGGGGAGGGCGCTTCTCGGCGAAGGCCCGAGGGCCCTCTTGGGCATCGTTGCTGGCGTAGACCGGCTCGTAGATCTCGTCGGCCACGGCCGCGGCCTCAGCGGTTGACAGGCCGGCGGTGGCTCGGATCATGGCTTTGCCGGCGCGGACGGTGAGCGGCGCGTTGGCGGCGATTGTCGCCGCGAGTTCGGCAGTTGCCGACATCAGCTGATCTGCGGACACCACCCGGTTGACCAGACCGAGCTCGTAGGCCCGCTGGGCGGTGATCGGCTCAGCGGTACACAGCAGTTCGATGGCCGCCCGAGGGGGAATGAGCCAGCCCAGTTGGGCGGCCCACGGCGAGCCCCGGCCTACCTTGGCCTCAAAGATGCCGAAGCGGGCATGGTCGGCGGCCACGCACAAGTCGCACTGCATGACCAGGTTGAAGCCGAAGGCATAGGCCACGCCGTTCACTGCGGCGATGACCGGCTTGGTGACTCCGCCGTCGGCCAAGCGGCCCCCGACGAATTGGGAGGGCAGACCCCGCTCGGCTCGGGCAGCCATCTCCTTCAGGTCGGCCCCGGCCGAGAAGGCGGCTTCGCCGGTGCCGGTGAGCACGGCCACCGCGACGTCGTCGTCGGATTCGACCCGGTCCCACGCTTCGGCCAAGCCCTCCGAAACCGCCTGGTTGACGGCGTTGCGGGCTTCGGGGCGATTGATGGTCACCCACGCCACCCCATCTCTGACCTCGAACAGGACCGCGTCAGCGGCTGGTTGGTCAGTCATCGCACACCGCCAGGGCCAGGTAGTGGTCATCGGCGTCGTCCAAGTGCTCCAGGGTCCAGCCCCCCTCCGCCAGCAGCGGTCCGATGCGGTGGGGGTCGATGTTCATGTCGTGGGCGTGGGCGCCACGATCTTTGTGGCGGGCGGCCAGAGCGAGGCGGCCGATGGGGTGGAACACGCCCAGCCGAGCGCCGGGCTGAGCCACCCGGGCCATCTCTCGCAGCGTGCTCACGGGATCGGGCAGGTGGGGAAGCAGCCCCGCAGCCAGGATCCCGGCTACGCAGTTCTCCCGAACCGGGAGTGCACCAACGTCGCCCACTGCGCAAACTGAAATGGCCTGGCGCCCCAGCCGGGAGGCCTCGCAGAGCATGGCGGGGGTGGCGTCGATGCCCAGCACCGCGCCTTGGGGTCCGACTGCCGCCCGCATGGGGGCGAGCGCCCGTCCCGATCCGCAGCCCGCGTCAACAGCCACATCGCCGGGGGACAGCTTGAGCTGGGTCACCGCCCAATTGAACAAGACGTCGTCGTCGGGATGGCGGTCTTCCCAGCCGGCCGCCCTAGAGGTGAAGAACTCCCGGGTTTGCACCAAGTCTCGTGACAGACCCATCAGCTCCTCAATTCAGGTGGTTTCCCAGAGGGAGATTCCATGGGATCAGACGGTACCGGGTAGTTGGCGGGCCGATGCGATGAGGGCTGACAGCTCCGCGGCGGTGGCGGGGCCGGCCAGCGAGGCGCACACCGCCCCCGAGCGATCGGCCAAAACCGCCAGGGGAACGGCGTCAACCGCGTAGCGGCGGTGTAGCTCGCCATGGCGGCGGTACTCCACTTCTTGCACCGCAAGCGAGTCGTTGGCCAAGCCATCGGCCTCCTTCACCACTGCGGCACAGGTCGAGCAAGTCTTGGAAGTGAACACGGCCAACAGCCACTCGGCGTTGGGCTGGGCGAAATCCCAGCGCTCCAGTCGGGTGGGCACAGAGTATGTCGGTGCCGTGGGGTTCGAAGGGCGGAAGCGGCGATAGAGCCAGGCCACTGCCAGTGCCCCGACCATTACCCCCAGCGCGATCAGGGTGCGGGCCACGTCTCCGGGGTGTCGGGCTCCTCCAGGTCGGTGGAGGAGGCAACAGTGGTTGTGGCCGTTCCCCGCGTCCCCCCAGAGCTGCGAGACCCCAGAGCAGCTCCGATGATGTCTCGGGGATCTCCGATGGGGCCCTCGTCGCCCAGCTCCACCAGCCTGCCGACCTCCTCGCCGGAGATGGTCTCGTGCTCCAGCAGTGCCCGAGCCACCAGATCGAGGCCGTTTCGGTGTTTGGTCAAGGTCTCCCGGCACCGGTTCTCCTGAGTCCGCAAGATCTCAGCCACTTCCTCGTCGATGACCCGGGCCGTCTCGTCGCTGTACTCCCGGTTGGTCATCATCTCGTCGCCCAAGAACACCTGTCCCGCGCTCCGCCAGGCCATCGGCCCGATGCGGTCGCTCATGCCCCACTCCCGCACCATGCGGCGGGCGAACTCGGTGGCGCCGGCCAGGTCGTCGGCCGCGCCGCTGGAAGACACGCCGAACACCAGTTCCTCGGCGATGCGTCCGCCCATGCGCATGACCAGCATGTCGTCCAGGTAGTCGCGTCGCAGGGTGTGCCGGTCTTCCTCGGGAAGGGTCATGGTCACCCCCAGGGCCATGCCCCGGGGAATGATGGTCACTTTGTGCAGCGGGTCGGCGTGGGGCAGCACGGCGGCGCACACCGCATGGCCGGCCTCGTGATAGGCGGTGATCTGCCGCTCCTCCTCAGACATGACCATGGACTCGCGCCGCTGGCCCATCAGCACCCGGTCGCGGGCGTTCTCGAAATGGATCATGCGGATCTGATCGGATTCACTGCGCACCGCGAACAGCGCAGCCTCGTTCACCAGGTTGGCGAGGTCGGCTCCGCTCATGCCCGGTGATCCCCGGGCGATCAGCGGGAGGTCTACATCGGCGGCGATCTTCTTCGACCGTACGTGGACATTGAGGATCTGGAGCCGGTCGTCGGCTTCGGGCAGTGGGACCACTACCTGGCGGTCGAACCGTCCGGGCCGCAACAGCGCCGGGTCCAAGATGTCGGGCCGGTTGGTGGCCGCCATCATCACGATGCCCTCGGTGGCCTCAAAACCGTCCATCTCGGCCAGCATCTGGTTGAGGGTCTGCTCCCGCTCATCGTGGCCTCCGCCCAGACCAGCGCCCCGCTTGCGGCCGATGGAGTCGATCTCGTCGATGAAGATGATGGCCCGGCCCATCTTCCGGGCCGACTGGAACAGGTCCCGCACCCGGCTGGCGCCCACCCCGACGAACATCTCCATGAAGTCCGATCCGGTGACCGACAGGAACGGCACCCCGGCCTCGCCGGCCACCGCCCGGGCGATGAGCGTCTTGCCGGTGCCCGGCGGCCCCACCAGCAGCACTCCCTTGGGGATGCGGGCCCCGATCTGGGCGAACTTGTCGGGGTGTTTGAGAAAGTCGACCACCTCGACGATTTCCTTCTTCACCCCTTCGTAACCGGCCACGTCCTCGAAGGACGTTTCGGGTCGCTCGGTGGTGTAGGTCTTGGCCTTGGACCGGCCGATGGACATGATCCCGCTCATCTGCCCCTGAGCCCGACGCTGGAACCACCAGAAGATCAAGAAGATCAGCGCCACCGGGATCAGAAGGGGCAGGATGCTGGCCCAGATGCTGCTGCGGGGGGTGTGGAACTCGAACGTGTCGATGTTCTTCAGCAGCACTTCCTCATTGGCGTCTCCCAGCGGGACGCTGCCGGTGGTGTGGAACTTGGAGACGGCCACCGTCTCCCCTTCGATCTCCACCGTCGCGCCCTCTTCCATCGTGCCCTTGATCTCGCCGGTGTTGTTGTTGTACTCCGCTTCCGCAACCTTGTCATCCTCGGCCGCGTCCAAGAGCACGTCGAAGGAGATCTGCCTGCCGTTGTCGTCGCCGCGCCACACGTTGGACAACAGCAGAGCGGCCAACATGCCCAGCGCGATGAACCACACCCAGCGCGGCATCCGGCTTGGCGTGGGCTGCTGCTGACCCGGGCCGCGCTCGGGGTCTCGTCGCTCAGGCGACGGGGGCGGCGGCGGCGGGGGAGAGGCCATCGCGCAATTCTACGAGGGCTCGGTGACAAAGTCACCATTACGCTGCGGGCCGGTGGAGGCCGCGAAGCTGAGCAAAGAGCGAGAGATCCGGTGGGGTCTGCCCGATGTGTTCATCGGGGTGGTGGTCTCCTGGGTGGCCGCGGTGGTGGTGTTCTTGGTTGTTCTGGCCGCGGTTGGGCTGGATACCGGGGGGACCACTGGCACCGGGTCGTACGTGGGGCGCTACGGGCTGAGCGACGCCATGAGCCAGGAGCGCAACGAACCGGGGCTGCCGCTTTGGACCCTGCCGGTGGGCCAGATCGGACTGTGGGGCGGATTCGCATTGACCACCTTGGTGGCCGGCACGCTGCGAGGAACCGGGCTGCGGCGCGATTTCGGCCTGTCGATGAAGGCATCGGATGTGCCCGTGGGGCTGTTAGTGGGTGTGTTCGCCCAGATCGCGGTGGTTTGGCTCATCTATGCGCCGTTCCAGCAGTTCTTCGACTTCGACGTGAGCGAGGCCGCCCGCGAGATCACCGACCGCGCCGCCACCGGTAGCGACATCGCTCTGGTGATGCTGGGAGTGGTGGTGGGGGCGCCCGTCTTCGAGGAGCTCTTCTTCCGCGGTCTGGTGCTGCGGGCGTTCGAGCGCAAATGGGGGGCAGTGATAGGCGTGCTGGCCTCTTCGGCCCTGTTCGGAGCGGTACACCTCCAACTCCTCCAGTTCCCCGCGCTCATGGCCTTCGGAATCATCGCCGCCCTGCTGGTGAAACGGTACAAGCGACTGGGGCCGGCCATCTGGGCCCACGTCGGCTTCAATCTGATCGCGGTGATCAACCTGATCTGGCTGGCTTGAGCCCGATTTCGCCTAACTTGAAGCCGTGAGCGCTGGGTTGGCAGCAAGATTTTGAGGGCCTGGATGCGATGAGCACGCCGGGTGTTCTGATTGGGGCAGTCCAGCCCTACGCGTGGGGATCGCGGGAGGCACTGCCCCGGATCATGGGCGTTCCGCCCACTGGCGAGACCCAGGCAGAGCTTTGGTTGGGCGCCCATCCCCGGGCGCCGTCGATGCTGCGGCGCGACGGCGTGAACCGGCCCCTCAACGAGGTGATCGCCCAAGACCCAGAGGCAGAGCTGGGCGCGGAAACGGCCCGGTTGTTCGGCGATGAGCTGCCCTTTCTGCTCAAGATCCTGGCCGTGGACCAGCCGCTCTCGCTCCAGACCCACCCCACCCGCCAGCAGGCCCAAGCGGGGTTCGACTCAGAGGAAGACCAGGGCATCCCCGTCGATGCCGACCACCGCTCATATCGCGACCGCAACCACAAGCCGGAGCTGATCTGTGCGCTGGAGCCGTTCACCGCCCTGTGCGGGTTCCGGTCGCCGGATTCCGCCGCCGCTCTATTCGACTCGCTGGAGGTTGCCGCTCTGGCCCCGGCAACTGGTTGCCTGCAAGCAGGGGAGATCGCCCCAGCCCTTCGGTGCCTGCTGGAGCGCTCCCCACAAGCCGGCGCGGACATCGCCCATCAGGTGGTGGCGGCTTGCGCTCAGCCCGGCCCGTTTCCCGATGAGAGGCAGTGGGCGGTGCGGATCGGGGAGCGGCATCCCGGAGACATCGGGGTGGCTGTGGCCCTGATGCTGAACCTGGTCCGCCTCAACCCCGGCCAGGCCCTCTTTCTGGAAGCCGGCAACCTGCACGTGTACCTCCACGGAGTAGCGGTGGAGGTCATGGCCAACAGCGACAACGTGCTGAGGGGGGGTCTCACCGTGAAACACGTTGATGTTCCCGCGGTGCTCGACGTGGTGGATTGCCGCCCCATCGACGTGCCCGTGCAAAGCCCCGACGATCCGTGTTTCTCCTTCCAGGCGCCGGCACCCGACTTCGGGCTTGCCCGCGTCGAGTTGGACGGGGCGCGGCAGTTTCTTCCCACGGGGCCGGAAATAGTGCTCTGCACATCGGGGCGTGCGAGCGTGGCGGGTCACGAGATCACCGGCGGCGGAGCAGTGTGGGTGCCGGCTGGGACCGGCGAGTATGACGTCGCCGGGGCCGGGCTGTTGTTTCGGGCGGCAACTGGATGATCGTGGTGGCTGCTTCAACTAGAGGCAGCGGTTGAGTAAGACTGTGGCCATGGCGCTGGATCCCCGACTGCTTGAGATTCTGGCCTGTCCTGACGACAAGGGGCCGCTGCTGTACCTTCCCGATGAGGACTCGCTGTACAACCCTCGCCTGCGCCGCCGCTATGCGGTGGAAGACGACATCCCCAACATGCTGATCGACGAGGCCGAGACGGTGGACGACTCCGAGCACGAGCGGCTTATGGCCAGGGCGGAATCGGAGTCCATTCCCTTCACCTTCACTCCGTGAGAGCTACCTGGGGATCGGAGTAGGCGGTGAGCGAGCGAGTGGACACGCTGGGCATGTGGCCGGCGGTCAACCGGTTGCCCGAGCAGATGCTGGACGCGCTGGACCGGTGCAACGAGCTGGAGGGGCTGCCCGACCGGTCGGAAATTGCCAACGTGCTGGTGTTGGGCATGGGCCCGGGCGGGTTCGCCGGCGACCTGTTGGCCGTAACCGCGGGTCCGTTCATGCCCCTGCCCATCGTGGTGGTGAAGAGCTACCAGCCCCCTTCGTATGTGGACGAGCAGACCCTGGTGTTCGCCCTTTCTGCCAGCGGTGATACCCCGGAAATCGTTCAGGCCGCCGCCCAGGCCGCCGGGGCTGGTGGGCGTGTGGTGGCGGTGACAGGGGGAGGGCAGTTGGCCCAGATGGCCGCCGACTGGTCCGCTCCGCTGGTCGAAGTGGATCCGATGCTGTATCCACCTCGGGCCGGACTCAGCGTGCTCACCGTCGCCCCCATGATCATTCTCGAGAAGATGGGACTGTTCCCCGGCGCCACCCAGTGGGTGCGCCGCGCAGTGGATCAGATCCGCGGTCGAAGGGACACGGCCCGGGCACCGGCTGCGGCCCTGGCCCGCCATCTCGCTGGCACCGTGCCGCTGATCTACGGCGGAGGCGGACTGGGCTCGGTGGCCGCCCGGCACTGGAAGAACATGATCAACACCAGTGCCAAAGCGCCGGCGTTCAACGCCGGGGTGCCCGATCTGCTGCACAATGAGATCGCCGGGTGGGGACAGCACGGCGATCTGACCCGTCAGGTGTTCAGCATGGTGGTGCTGCGCCACGAACACGAGCATCCCGAGGTGATGCGAGGCTTCGACATCCTGATCGACCTGATGGACGAAGTGGTGGGCGACGTACACACCGTGGAGGCGGCCGGAGAGGGTCCGGTGGCCCAAATCTTCGATCTCATGTACCAAGGGTCGATGACCGCGCTGGAGATGGCCGCCGCGGTGGGCCTCGATCCCGGGCCGGTGCCGGCCATTATGACTGCTCGGCAGGTGTTGGCGGGCCGCCCCTGATGATCTCATTGTCTGAATCCCCGCAATCAGAAAGCGCCGCAATCAGAAAGCGATGGTGGAAGTGACCGTTGACCATGACTTCAAAGTGGCCGACCTGGCCTTAGCCGAGGCCGGCCGCAAGGAGATCCGTCTCGCCGAGCACGAGATGCCCGGCCTGATGGCGCTGAGAGCCCAGCATTTCGACCACCAGCCCCTGGCCGGGGCCCGCATTACCGGCTCGCTCCACATGACCGTGCAAACCGCCGTGCTGATCGAGACCCTCACCGCGCTGGGTGCCGAGGTGCGCTGGGCGTCGTGCAACATCTTCTCCACCCAGGATCCGGCCGCCGCCGCCGTGGCGGTGGGTGTCGATGGCACACCGGATGACCCCCAAGGGGTTCCGGTCTACGCCTGGAAGGGCGAGACCCTGGAGGAGTACTGGTGGTGTACTGAGAAGGTGCTGTGCTGGCCTGACGGCAGAGGGCCCAATCTCATATTGGATGACGGCGGCGACGCCACCCTGCTGGTGCATATGGGGGCCGATGCTGAGGCGGCCGGCAACCCCGGCGACCCCGATGAGGCCGATTCTGAGGATCTGGCCGAGATCCGCCGCCTGCTGGGCCGGACGCTGGCCAACGATCCTGGGATGTGGACCGCCATTGCCGGCGGCGTCCGCGGCGTATCAGAGGAGACCACCACCGGCGTCCACCGGCTTTATCGGATGAAGGCCGACGGAACGCTGCGGTTCCCAGCCATCGACGTCAACAACTCGGTGACCAAGCAGAAGTTCGACAACCTCTACGGCTGCCGGCATTCGTTGATCGACGGCATCAACCGGGGCACCGACATGATGATCGGCGGCAAGACGGCGGTGGTGTGCGGTTATGGCGACGTGGGCAAGGGCTGCGCCCAATCATTGCGGGGCCAGGGGGCCCGAGTGGTGGTCACCGAGGTGGATCCCATCTGCGCGCTGCAAGCGGCCATGGAGGGCTTTGAGGTTCAGCGACTTGAAGATGTGCTGGAGACCGCCGATCTGTTCATCACTGCCACCGGTTGCAAAGACGTGATCAGTGCCGAGCACCTGGGGCGGATGAAGCATCAGGCGGTGGTGGGCAACATCGGCCACTTCGACAACGAGATCGACATGGCCGGGCTCAACGCGCTGTCCGACGTGCAGCGCATCAACATCAAGCCCCAGGTGGATGAGTACGTCTTTCCCGACGGCCATTCGGTGATCATTTTGTCGGAGGGGCGCTTGCTCAACTTGGGCAACGCCACCGGCCATCCCAGCTTCGTGATGTCGTGCAGCTTCACCAACCAAGTGCTGGCCCAGATGGAGCTGCACGCCAACGCGGAGTCCTACGGCACCGACGTGACCACGCTGCCCAAGGAGCTGGACGAGATGGTGGCCCGGCTGCACCTCGACGCTCTCGGAGTCCGGCTCACCACGCTGACTTCTTCTCAGGCCGACTACATGGGAGTATCGACCGACGGGCCGTTCAAGGCCGACCACTACCGGTACTGAACAGGCAAACTGGAGCGATGCCGTCGCCAGTGCTGGCCGATTCTCCCATTCCGCCCACCATCGAGTGGATGGGCGACCACATCCGGCTCATCGACCAACGGCGCCTGCCCGAGGAACTGGTGCTGGTGGACGTGGGGAGCATGGAGCAGCTATGCGAGTTGATCGTCGAGTTGGCCATCAGGGGGGCGCCCGCTCTGGGCGCGGCTGGGGCGATGGGCATCGCGCTGGCCTCAGTGCAAGGCCGGGATGTGGCAGAAGCAGGTGTGCTGCTCAAGGCCACCCGGCCCACTGCGGTGAACCTGGCCTGGGGGGTTGATCGGGCCCTGGCCGCGGCCGATCCGGTGGCCGAGGCGGTGCGGATCGCGGCCGACGACGTGACCGTGAACCAGGCCATCGGGGCGCATGGCATGGCAGTCGTGGCTGACGGCGCCCGGGTGCTGACCCATTGCAACACCGGATCGCTGGCCTGTGTGGGGTGGGGGACCGCACTGGGGGTCATCCGCTCGGCCCACGATGCGGGGCGTCAGCCGTCGGTGTGGGTGGACGAGACTCGGCCGGTATTGCAGGGCGCCCGGCTCACCGCCTGGGAGCTTCAGCGGCTCGGCATCCCGGCCACCCTGGTGGTGGATGCCATGGCCGGATCGCTGATGGCCGCCGGCGAGGTGGACTTGGCCATCGTGGGCGCCGACCGCATCGCGGCCAACGGCGACGTGGCCAACAAGATCGGCACCTACTCGCTGGCGGTGCTGGCCCGGCACCACGGCGTGCCCTTCTATGTGGCCGCGCCCACGTCCACCATCGACCCGGCTACCACATCGGGCTCGGACATCGTGGTGGAGCGGCGCCCCGGTGCCGAAGTGGTCGAGGTGGGCGGCGTCCGCCTCGCCCCCGAGGGCATGGCCGCCCAGAACTGGGCCTTCGACATCACCCCCGCCGAACTGGTCACCGGCTACATCACCGAACAAGGCATCAGCACCACTATCAACTGACTGCCACTTAAGGGCCTGAATGGATCGGAGAAGGTTAAGGTGATGCAGCGCGGGTTAGGGGGCGCAATTTGCCAAAAAGTGTTGCATTCAGCCACACCTGAAGATACCGTGATCTCATTCTTCCCCGTCTGGCCTGCTCCGCAGGGCATGGCGGGGGTTTATCTTTTAAGGCTTATGTTGTGACGCCTGGTACCCGAGTCGTCGTCTTCATCGACTACCAGAACGTTTACCACTGCGCCCGCGACCTGTTTTTCTCCGCCGACAAACCGTCGCCGATCTTGGGCCATATCCACCCCCCTCGTCTAGGTGGCTTGCTCTGTGACCTCGGCAAGGTCAAAGACCCTCATCGGGTGCTGGCCGGAGTCCGGGTGTACCGCGGCCAGCCCGACAGCCGCAGTGGGATCAAGCTCAGCCGGGCATTTGACCGGCAAGTGGCGGCCTGGAGGCAGATGTCTGGCGTCACGGTCCGCACCCGCCCTCTGAGATATCACCGGACCTCAAAGCCGAGGGATGAGCCCGAGTGGATAGCGGAGGAGAAGGGAGTGGATGTGATGATGGCCCTGGGCATCTCCGTAGGCGCTCGAAACGACGCCTATGACGTGGCGGTCGTCGCTTCTGCCGACTCCGATTTCGTTCCTGCTCTGGAGGACGCAGTGAATGTGGGAAAGCGTGTCGAGACCGCCACCTGGTGGATACCGAAGTCTCCCCGCGGCCAACTGAGGCTCCCCGGTCGCAATGTCTGGAACCATTGTCTCGACAAGAGCCAGTTCAACCTCGTCCGCGACGACACCGACTACCTCGCGTAAGCCGCCTATATTCCCCCTGCCGCCTCGCCGGACGGGTCGAGCCCGCCGCCTGACGGCGGTCTCAGTGTAAGAGACGGCTAGGAACTTCGCGTGGCGCTGGTCAACCCCGACCCCCGCAATGGTAGTGGGAGCGGCTGGGAGTGGACGACCGTAAGTTCTTTGTTGGCGCGAGTCAGGCTCGTGTACAGCACCCCGTGCCTTCCTACGTTCTCTGGAAAGTCACCTGGCTCGACAACGACGGCGGCGTCGAACTCGAGGCCGCGCGCCTCGTCTGGGTGGAGGATGACAACAGTCGCCCCGTCCCACGTCCAGCTATGCCGATAGTGGCCGCGGATCCAACGGCGCTTTCGGAACTCGGCCGACAGCCACCTCGGCTTGGTGGAGATGGCTGCCAGTATCCCCGTGTGACGGTTGGTGAGGTCGATAGCCGCGTCAACGGCCACGGAAGTACGTTCGCTGGCGGACACCTTCGTGACGGTGGGTTGCGGTCCGTCTCGAAGCGCCCGCTCCCGTCGTTCGCCTCTAGGCAGCAGCCGGTTTGCGAATCGGAGGATCTGCCGCGTCGATCGGTAGCCCATCTGGAGCACATGGATGTCGCAGTGCCCCGTGTCGTCGGTCATCTGGAGATCCTCCGCGAGCTCCTGCCAAGTCTTCGCAGTCCAGTCAGATCGTCGCTGGTTCATGTCGCCGAACAGTGTGAGAGAGCTGCCATGGTCGAGCAGCGAACTAGTGAGAATGCGCCACTCCAGAGGTCGAACATCCTGTGCCTCGTCGACGATCAGGTGCCCCACCTGTTCACCAGCCGCTCTGGGGTCGAGTGACAATGCAATCGTGGCAAGCATCGGCAAATAGCGGACCTGCCCAGAAACCTCGTCCCAACTGGGCAGACCTCGAAGCCAATCCAGGATCTTGGTGTCACCGACCTTGGATTTGCTGGCGTGCTTCATGGCCTCGACGATGCGACGAACGCGCTGGTCCATGCGATCCGATATGGGGCCATCAGCCGTCGACTTCACGAAGCCGTCGATCGTCCTGCCGAGGGTCCAAGATGATTCGATCCGTCCGATGGGTCCCGGCTTCGGAACGGATCGGAGCCCGGCGATTCTGGCCAGCAGGGCCGGAAGGCTGAGGATCCGGATCTCGGCCTCTGGCTCCTTCAATTCAGAGATGATCGGCGTCACGTGCTCGACGTAGTGATCGGACGGCCCGACAATCGCGATACGGGCGATCCGCTTGGACTTTCGCTCCTTGCTCGTGAGGTAGGCGGCTCTATGGGCAGCAATGACCGTCTTGCCCGTACCTGGCTGTCCATGCACCACTAGTCCTCGGTTGCCAGAGGCGGCCACAAGCCGATACTGGTCGGGCTGCATCGTTGGCAGCACCGCACCCATGCGGCCCTGTTTCGGCATCCGCATGACCTTGTCGACCGCATCGGCCGAGCGAAGGTCTTCCAGGCGATTCTCGACTTCTTCCGCGGTCTGACTTGTGACTGGCTCGGACGTCTCGATTGTCGGCGGTTCATCGAGCTCGGCGGCCTCTGGCTCAGGCGGGGGTTGCGCCTCCTCTGTTGGCCGCACCGTTGGCCGGCGTCGCGTCGGCGCTGCCGGGATCTCTAGCGCACGTTGCTGGCCCTTGAAGGGATCTGCGACGCCGGCTTCGATCTCATCGGAGTAGTCGACGATATCGTCAAGGCGAAGCACGAACGTTCGCCGTCCGGTTACGGCTGACGCGATCGGGTATTCCGATGAGCGGCCCTCGAAAAACAGGCTTGCGATCGGCGCAGCCCAGTTGACTGTTTCGAACCCGTCCTTCTTCACGTGCCGGCCGGCGATGTAGAAGGTTTGGCCTAGGTCGTCGGAGTACGGGTGGCCTTTCTCGAGTGCTACTCGGCCGATGACGGCAGCGGTCGCCCTGCGATCGATACCCGGTCGTGGCAGCGAGGCGGTGGTCCACTGCTGGCTCTGAATGATGTCGATCTGCTTGACGAGGTGGGGCTGTTCTGCGAGCAAGCGCTCTATCTCCTTCATATACTGCTCGTTGACGGCGCGCTCGGCATGCAGGGCATTTTGGTGGTCTTGGCCGTGGGTCGTGTCGGTCATTCGGGTGTCACCTCTGCGACGCAGACTGCGATCATCTCGACGTCCATACGACCATGAAGGCTCTGCTCAAGTCGTTCCTCGGCTTCTCGCAGGAGTCGGTCCTGATTCGATCGCTGGGCTTCCTGGAGGTGGATCACCCCGGTGCTCCCTCTCTCTGTCAGAGTTTCGATGCGTCGCTCGATCTGGGCCACCTTCCGAGCGTGGGTCTCCCGCAGGCTGATACGCCGAGACTCAACGAGCGCGGTGTTCATCGTCTGGCGACGACGGGACTCTTCCTCATGCCGCTTCCGAAGTACACGCTCGGCTTCCCTAAGGCTCGCGTTGAGGTCCACGTCAATCCGCGCATCCCGCTCTTCAATCTGAGACTCGGCGAGCGCAGCCAGCACCGTCGACCCCACATTCTTGTTTGTCAGTCCTCCCGCATCGAGGTCGACCGCTGCGGTCCAGAACTCGACCGACGGCCGGAGCCCGACCCATCTGGCCACAGCCAGCAGGACGAGGTACGAGCCCGGCGTCACTGTGTTGCTCTTGACTCCAATATGAGCAAAGCGCGCTTGGGTTGAGCCGGGAACGCGGAGCGCCGCTCGCACCAGCGGATTGATGGCACAAAGGAGGTGCTGGCCCGTCTTGCGGGCGTGCTCGGGATCGAGGCAGAGCACCAGGTCACGTTCGTCGAGCATGGCCTTGGCCAGTTGGTCGATCTCGGTTCGTGATCGCTCACCCGCAGACTCCACTCCTCGTAAGTGCAGCTCCATCGCGGCGGTGCCCCGGAACGTGAGGTGGGTGCCGCCACTGCTCATCTCGCAGTGCGCCCCAGGTGAGCCTGAGACCCAATCGCGCAATAGGTGAACTAACTCGAGCTGGCCGACGTAGCGGCCGGACTCAAGGAGGTCTTCCTCGAAACCGTCGATCTCTGCTGTATCGGTCGAGGACAGGAAAGAGGCTGCGGCTTCAACGTCGTCGATCGCTAGCCGCTGTTCCTCGATCGCCGTAAGCATCTCGTTGAGACGGCGTTCACGTTCGGAATCTGTCAGAGAGAAGTCGAACATTGCACGGCGCAGTTCTCCCATCTGCGACTGAAGGATCGGCTCGAGCTCACCGATGGAATCCGTGAAGACACCGATCCGCTGATGCACTCGTTCGACGATGTCGGTCTCGATGGTTCCGGGAGTGTGGAAATTGAGGATGAGGACTTTGTCCTCCTCCTGGCCGAACCGGTCGACCCGGCCGATCCTTTGCTCGACCTCCATTGGATTCCAGGGGAGGTCGTAGTTGACAATGGCCGAGCAGAACTCGAAGTCGAGGCCCTCGCTCGCGACTCGGCTCGCAAGGAGAACGTCGAAATCGTGGTCGCGAAATCTTCGCATGATGTCGTGTCGGGTTTCGCGGCCGACCCCGCCGTGCATGACCGCAATGCGGAAGTCAATGCTCAGACGTTCGCTGAGATATGCCAACGCTCGCCGAGAAAAAGTGAACACAAGCACTCGTCGACCGCTCTCGACGACCGGTCGGAGATGTCCTAGGAAGGCATCGAACTTGGTGTCGACTTCGCCCAGGCAGTGCGCGAGCTCGAGCAATTCGGCGGGGGGCCTCGAGATGTCCCACGAAACGTCATCGTCGGTTGCATCGAGGTCTTCGTCCCCCAGCTCGTCGCGCCAGTTCAAGACCCGGTCTCGGGCTGCGGGAAGGCAGGTGCTTGCAAGCCGAAGAGGCATCTGGGTCACGAAGCCGACCGGCAACTGCAAGGCTCTGGCCCGATCGATCTGCCAGCGCTCGAATGCGGCGTAAAACTCGGCCTCCGGGTCAGTCCACTCGACGGGAATCGGGACTGCTTCTCTCACCGCTTTCCGCTCTTGCACTTCGACTTTGCGCGTGCGGGTGACGACAGCGGAGAGCGCGTGGAGCTGGCCAATAAGCCGCTTGGCTTGGGCAATCTGAGGTGCCAGCAAGGTTTCGCTTTTGAGAAGTGCCTCCAGCTCGCGGTACTCCGGTCGGACAATGACGGCGCGACCGAAGTCCAGTGAATCGACGGCCCTTAGTCGCCGAAGGCGCTCGGCATTAGTCACGTCGACGTCGAAAAAGCTGGCGCTCAGAGCGTGAAGCACGGCGTTGGGCTCCAGCCGCTGCTCCAGGACAAATCGGTTGTCGAACTCGCCGGGAGCAAGGAGCTGGAGCAGGCTGAAGAGGTCTTCGTTGCCCAGGTTCAGAGGAGTTGCCGACAGGAAGATCAGTGCGTCAGCCCAGTCGGACAGCAGCGCTCCGAGCGCGTGGCTCTTGGTTTGGGAATTGCGGAACGCATGCGCCTCGTCAACGATGACCAGATCGAATCGCGGGGCAAGCTCGGCGAGATCCTCGAGACCGGACCATACTCGCAGCCGTTCGAGACTGCATGCGCCCGCAAACCGCGATGGCATCCGGTCTTCGTCGATGCGTTCGAGCATCTCATCGAGCCGGGATCGATCCAGGTCCTGAAGCTCGTAGTCGAAGCGCTCACGCATCTCCGCGCGCCATTTCGGAACGAGCATCGAGGGGCAGACGACGAGAACGCGGTCAGCCTGCCGCCGGGCATCGAGTTCGGTCCAAACGAGCCCGGCTTCGATGGTCTTCCCGAGCCCGACCTCGTCGGCGATCAGGAGGCGGAGTTGGCCTGTCTCGAGAAGTCGGATGACAGGGCGGAACTGATAGGCGCGAAAGATCGTCTTGGTGGCGCGAAAGGAGTAGACCGTGTCCGTGAGTTGCTCTCGGAGCTTCGCTCGAGTGAGCGTGGCCGCGAAGCGATCCGCATGGGCTGGCGAGCGGGCAATCCACTCGTAGGGATCGTCGTCGATCTCCGGCGGTTGGAGATCGTGTTCAGCGACGGTGACGGTGCGCTCGTCGACGCGAATGCGGTACCACCACTGGCCGCGGTCGTAGTCGCGGGCGCGCACGACCGCCTCCTGTCCGGCTCCCCGCGTAAAAACGGAAGAGTTGACCTCAAAAAGCGGCGGGGCGATGTTGACTGCGTCGTCCCACCAGGCGCCCATCCAGTCGTAGGCAGAGAGGAGAGGATGCGACTCCACCATCCAATCGATCTTGTCGGGCACAGCTGGGGCGCTGCCTTCGGTTACGACCATTACCTCGACCCGTGCACCGTCGTCGAACACATACACACCTATCGGTAACTGCACTTTGTCCGGACAGCGTCGACGCACAGCCGCAGCGACCGGGACGGAGTCCGGCACACGCTCACCAATGACCAGCAGCCGATCAGGCTGCGCTGCTGCGATTTCTCGATCCACATCCCCTACAACGGGGTGATATCGAAGATACCCCACAGATTTCCAACGTAGCCCTCGTTCTGAGCTCCCCGGAATTAGTGAAGACATGTGCGCCGGGCGGTGGCTCAGATTGGGATGATTTCGATCCTGCGCTGGCTGGCGGCCACGAGGGTGATGATGTCGTGGGGATCAGAGGTGATGATCTCGTCGCCGTGATCGGCCATGGCCACTAGTGCGGCGTCGATGGCGTCCGACATGCCACAGCGGGCGAGCAGTACTCCGGCTTGTCGTCCCAGTTCATCGTCCAACGGGACGGTTTCCACCGCTCGCAAGGCACGCGCCAGCCGGGCTTGGCCTCGGGATCCTCCCCGCCACACCTGGGCGACGACCCCGCCGTGGGTCTTTATCGGGATCCCTGACAGCTGGGCGCTGCGAACCCTCCGTCCTGTCAGCCGGTCACCGTTCTCCAGGGCTATCAGTGCGCCTGCATCAAGGATGGTGCTCATCCGGCTTGCTGGGCTGCTTGCCGCTGCCACTCGGCCAGCTTTCTCTCACCCTCCCGTCTCAGGGCCGCCGATGCTTCAAGGTCTCGTTCTCTCTGCTCGGCAATCTCTTCGTCGGTGAAGGGACCACCTTCGGCTTCGAATTCGGCGATCAGTTCATCTATTGCGGCCAGCCGGGCGTCCTTGGCCAATTGCTGGGCTATGGCCTCTCCGATCCACTCGCTTAGCGATCGGCAGGTGCCCGCTTGCGCGGCTGATTTGGCCTGGTTGAGAAGGTCAATTTCCACGGTGATGGTGACTCGTTCCTTTGGCACACAACCATCATACTTTAGTAATACACAGATGGCGGCTCCGCTTTCCTGCGGCACCAACTGTCACTGGTCGCTCGTAGAGTGCGGCCATGTTGTTGTTGAGGGTGTGTGCTGGCTGCGGAGGGCCGGGGCCATCGCCGTGTCGGCGCTGCACGGCCGATATGCGAGCAGTGGGGGAGATGCCCCCGCCCGAACCGCTGGCCGGGCTGTGGGCGGCCTTCGCCTACGTGGGTGCAGGCCGGGAGCTTCTGGCCCGGCTCAAGTACCGCAACCAGCGGTCTTGCGTGAGGTGGCTGGCGTCAGCCATGGCTCAAGCCTTGCCGCCGGGACTGGCGGTCGACTCGGTGACATGGGCGCCGACGTCTTCCCAGCGACGCCGGCGGCGGGGTTTCGACCAGGCTGAGCTTTTGGCTCGAGCCTTGGGCCGAGAGACCGGGCTGTGTGTCGTTCCCCTGCTGAAGCGAGTCGACGCCGCAGGCCAGACCGGTCGAAGTCGCAGCCAGCGCTTTTGCGCCCCTGTCTTTGCTCCCCACCGCCCCCCGCCAGCCTCGTTACTGCTGGTAGACGATGTGGTCACCTCCGGGGCCACGCTCCAGGCCGCGGCATCCACCCTGGTTCGGGCCGGTGCCGGACGGGTGGACGCGGTGGTGGCCGGCGCCACGCCGCTCCCCTACACGCCGTCTTCCGCACGACCGCCGCCCAGTGTGGTTACCATGAGAACCCACAACTCAACCCCAGCCGAAAGGGAGCCGCAATGGACGTGACCATCAGCAGCAGCGGGATTCAGGTGTCGCAGAGACTGGGGGAGACCACCCGAACGAAGGTGGGCAAGTTGAGCCGCTACTTATCGGGCATCGATCACGCCACGGTTCGGTTCAGCGAGGAGAAGAACCCCCGCATCGCCGAACCCGACATCTGCGAGGTCACCTTGGAGGGCCACGGCTATCACATCCGCAGCCGGGTCAACGGCCCCACCCCGTTCGCGGCCTTGGATCGGGCCATCGCCAAGCTGGAGCGCCAGTTGCGCCGCACCAAGACCCGCCGGGTGGATCGCCAGCACCACTCCCGGGAACGCCGGGCCAGCTGAGTTCCACACATCTGGCGAGCGGAGTTCCGACTCGCCCTCGGAGGTAGTCCGCCAACACGTTTCTGGCTGGCTCCGTTGACTAAATCGCGCCAGCACAACAGTAGAGTGGGCCTGGCATGAGCGTGTTTCAGAAGGTCCTGAACACTGGTGAGGGCAAGAAGATCAAGGCACTGGAGAGCCTGGTGCCCGACATCAACGCGCTCGAGCCCGAGGTCAAAGCGCTGTCCGACGATGCGCTGCGGGGCCGTACCGGGGAGTTCCGCCAGCGCTTGGAGAACGGCGAGGATCTTCACGACTTGCTCATCGAGGCCTTTGCCGTGGTGCGGGAGGCGGCTTGGCGGGTTATCGGCCAGCGCCATTACGACGTACAGCTGATGGGGGGCGCGGCCCTTCACTTCGGCTGGGCGGCCGAGATGCGCACCGGTGAGGGCAAGACCCTGGTATCCACGCTCCCGGTGTACCTGAACGGCCTGGCCGGCAAGGGCGTACACGTGGTGACGGTGAACGACTACCTGGCTGCTCGCGACGCCGACTGGATGGGGGCCATCCACCGGTGGCTGGGCCTTTCCGTCGGGCTGGTGGTTCCGGGCGAGCGGGGCTCTGAGTTCAAGCGCGAGCAGTACGACTGCGACATCACCTACGGCACCAACAACGAGATGGGCTTCGACTATCTGCGGGACAACATGGCCATGTCGGCCGACCGCCGGGTGCAGAGGGGCCATAACTACTGCATCGTGGATGAGATCGACTCGATCCTCATCGACGAGGCCCGCACCCCCCTCATCATCAGCGGGCGCCTGGCCGATGCCGCCAAGACGTATTACAAGTTCGCCAGCGTGGTGCGGGGCCTGCGACGAGACGTCCACTACGACGTGGACGAGGAGAAGCGCATCGTGGCCCCCACCGAGGAGGGCGTGCATGCGGTGGAGCGGGCCCTGGGGGTGGAGAACCTCTACGACTCGGTCAGCGCCAACCTGGTCCATCAGCTCCAGGCCGCGCTGCGGGCCAAGGAGCTGTACCACAGGGACAAGGACTACATCATCCAGCGGGGCGAGGTGAAGATCGTCGACGAGTTCACCGGGCGGGTTCTCGACGGCCGCCGCTGGTCGGAGGGTCTGCACCAGGCGGTGGAGGCCAAAGAGGGGGTGAAGATCAAAGAGGAGAACCAGACGCTGGCCACCATCACCCTCCAGAACTATTTCCGGCTCTACGACAAGCTGGCCGGCATGACCGGTACCGCGGTGAGCGAGGCCAACGAGCTGTTCGGCACCTACGGCCTGCATGTGGTGCCGATTCCCACCAACCTGCCGGTGGTCCGGGCCGACCAGGGCGACCTCATCTACAAGACCGAGGACGGCAAGTTCAACGCCCTGGTTGAAGATCTGGTGGAGCGCTACGAGCGGGGCCAGCCGGTGCTGGTGGGCACCGTCTCGGTGGAGAACTCCGAGAAGCTGTCTGAGGTGATGAACAAGCGGGGTATTCCCCACGAGGTTCTCAACGCCAAGCAGCACTTCCGGGAGGCTGAGATCGTGGCCCAGGCGGGCCGGCTGCACGCCATCACCGTGGCCACCAACATGGCCGGACGGGGGGTGGACATCGTGCTGGGGGGCAACCCCGAGGCAATGGCTCGCCGGGATGTGGCTGCCGAGGGGCTGGACCCCGCCAGCCCCGAGGGCCAGACCCGGGCCGCCGAACTGCTGGAGAAGCACGAGGCCGAGTGCGGGGCTGAGGGCGAGAAGGTGCGGGAGCTGGGCGGCCTCTACGTGCTGGGCACCGAGCGCCACGACAGCCGCCGCATCGACAACCAGCTCCGGGGCCGCTCCGGCCGCCAGGGCGATCCCGGTGAGAGCCGGTTCTACCTGTCGTTGGAAGACGAGCTCATGCGGATCTTCGCCACCGGGGCCATGAACTGGGTAATGGACAAGGCTCTGCCCGAGGATGTGCCCATCGAGGCCAAGATGGTCACCAAGGCCATCGAGCGGGCCCAGGGCACGGTGGAGCAGAAGAACGCCGAAGCCCGCAAGAACGTGCTCAAGTACGACGAGGTGCTCAACGAGCAGCGCAAGGTGATCTACAAGCGGCGAGCCCAGATCCTGTCGGGCAGCGATTTGCGGGCTGAGGTCCTCGAGCACTTGGGCGAGGCCGTCGACGCAGTGATCACCGGGCATTGCACGTCTGAAGACCCTGAGGACTGGGACCTCGAGCAGCTAGAGATCGAGGTTCGGGTACTTTGGCCCACCCAGATGGGACCCGACCAGATGGGCGAGGCCGCCTCCACCGACGAGCTGTACGACCTGCTGGTTGAGGAGGCGGTGACCCACTACGAGCAGCGGGAGGAGCTGGTCGGCGCCGAGGCCATGCGGGAGGTGGAGCGCCAGATCATGCTGCGCATCATCGACCAGCGCTGGCGCGAGCACCTCTACGAGATGGACTACCTCAAAGAGGGCATCAACCTGCGGGCCCTGGGCCAGAAGAACCCCCTGACTGAGTGGCAGCGGGAGGGGTTCGAGATGTTCGGCCAGATGATGGCCGGCGTTGCCCGGGACTTCGTCACCTACATCATGCATGTGGAGATCAACGTGGATGCCCCGGCGCAGGCCGACGACGCCGGCACCAGCAACATCACCGAATCGGGTCCGGCCGACCCGTCCACCCAGCCGTCTTTGGCCCGGGCCGGCGCCCAAGCCGCCTTGGCCAGCACTGCGGCTGCGCCCGCGGTGGTAGAGGAGTCGGCCCCCAGGTCGAAGGTGCCATTGGTGAAGTCGGATTTGGAGAAGACCCCGCGCAACGCCCCCTGTCCGTGCGGATCAGGCCGCAAGTTCAAGCAGTGCTGCGGGCGCTGACTGCTGAACCCCGGGAATCCCCGTGCCTGACTTCACCGGCGACCTCGCCCTGCTCCGATCCAAACTGAACGAGGCCCGGCGCTATCTGCATATCGGCGATCTGATCGCCCGCCGCCCCAAGCTGGAGAAGGCTGCTTCTGCCCCTGGCCTGTGGGACGACCCCGACCAGGCCCGCAAGGTGACCAGGGAGCTGTCCGAGCTGGTGGAGGACTTGGAGCTGTTCGCCGGGTTGGAGGCTGCGTTGGACGACGCCGACACCTTGCACGAGCTGGCCAATGAGGAAGATGACGAGTCTCAGACCCCGGAGATCGCCCAGATGCTGGAGTCCCTGTCGGCCAAGGTGGACGACCTGGAGCTGCGGTCGCTCTTGGGCGGTGAGCACGACGACTCCGATGCCGTGTGCGAGCTTCACAGCGGCGCGGGGGGCACCGATGCACAGGACTGGGCCGAGATGCTGCTGGGCATGTACCAGGGATGGGCTGAGCGCCGCGGCTTCGAGTTCAAGGTGGACTCCGTGTCAGAGGGCCAGGGCGCGGGCATCTCCTCGGCTGACTTCACCATCTCCGGGCGCAACGCCTACGGACTGCTCCAGTCGGAGCGGGGGGTGCACCGGCTGGTGCGGATCTCGCCGTTCGACTCGGACGCCCGCCGCCACACCGCGTTCGCCCAATTCAAGGTGGTCCCGTTCTTCGACGAGGTCTCCGACGAGGTGGAGATCGAGGACAAGGACCTGCGGATCGACACCTTCCGGTCGTCGGGAGCGGGCGGCCAGCATGTGAACGTGACCGACTCGGCAGTGCGCATCACCCACTTGCCCACCGGCGTCGTGGTGTCGTGCCAGAACGAGCGCAGCCAGCACCAGAACAAAGACCGGGCCATGCAGATCCTGGCCGCCCGCCTGGCCGACCTGAAGCGGGCCGAGCGGGAGGCCGAGATCGCCGGGCTGGCCGGCGACTACCAGAAGGCTGAATGGGGCAGTCAGATCCGCTCGTACGTGCTGCACCCTTACCAGCAGGTCAAGGACGATCGCACCGGCGTGACCATCGGCAACGTAGAAGCAGTGCTGGCCGGCGACCTCGATGAGATGATCGAGGCCTACCTGCGGTGGAGGCGGATGTCCTGAGTTTTGCCGGGTTCGACCCAGGAATTGGGGGGAAGGGTGCGCGAGTGGAGCCTGGCGCCGGTGGTAGCGTTGGTCGAGCTTTCCAGGCCGCCGAAGGGGGGTGCGAGCCCGGTTTGCAGTTCGGAGCTCACATCGCATGATCAGAATGGAGAACGTCACCAAGGTGTACAAGGGCGAGGTGCTCGCCCTTCAGAACGCCTCCTGTGAAGTGCAGCGGGGGGAGTTCATCTTCTTGGTGGGCCCGTCGGGCTCGGGCAAGTCCACGTTCATGCGTCTGCTGAACAAAGAGGAGAAGCCCGACCGGGGCCGGGTGTTTGTCGCTGGGAGGGACATCGGCAAGCTGCCGAGTTGGAAGGTGCCCTTTTTGCGCCGCAACATCGGCTGCGTTTTCCAAGACTTCAAGCTTCTGCCCAACAAGACCGTGGTTCAGAACGTGGCCTTCGCGCTGGAGGTGATTGGCAGCCCCCGAAGCGTGATCAAGTCCAAGGTGCCGGCCATCTTGGAACTGGTGGGCCTGTCCAAGAAGATGCACAACTATCCCGACGAGCTGTCGGGAGGGGAGCAGCAGCGAGTGTCCATCGCCCGGGCCTTTGTCAACCGTCCGCTGATCCTGTTGGCCGATGAGCCCACCGGAAACCTCGACCCCAACACCTCGCTGGGCATCATGACACTGCTGGACCGCATCAATCGCACCGGCACCACGGTGGTGATGGCCACCCACGACCGCAGCATTGTCGACAAGATGCGCCGCCGGGTTGTGGAGTTGGACCGGGGCCAGATCGTCCGGGACCAGTCCCGGGGCGTGTACGAATAGCCGATGGGCTTTCGCGATCTCGGTGAGACCAGTCGTTTGGCGGGCGCGAGCTGATGAGCCTCAAGTTGGACTATGTCCTGCGGGAGACGGCTAGCAACTTCCGCCGCAACATCACCCTCACACTGGCCACCATCATCACCGTCACCATCTCGCTGACGCTGCTGGGTGCGGCGCTGCTGTTTGGCGACGCCGTGGACAACGCCACTGTCCGCTGGAAGGACGGTGTGGAGTTCATCGTCTTCACCGACCCCGAGATCAGCCCGGAGTTGGAGGCCGACATCCGCCGCCAACTCGAGGATTCCCCTGAGGTCAGCGGATTCACCTATATCGACAAGGACGAGGCCTACGCCGAAGTGCAGGATCTCTTGGGCGATTCGCCTGAGCTGGTAGAGGTGATCACGCCGGAGCGGCTGCCGGCTTCGTTCCGGGTCAAGCCCAGCGACACTCTGCCGGAGCGAGTTGACGAGCTGGCCGCGGCATTCCGCGCCCAGCCCGGAGTGGCCAGAGTGGTCACCGCCAGCGAGACGATTCGGGCCATCGAGGACTTGTCCAGCGGGTTGCGCCAGCGAGTGATCATCATCGCCATCGTCTTGTTGGTGGCCGCTGCCGTGTTGATCTTGAACACGATCCGCATGGCGCTGTTCTCCCGACGGCGGGATATCGAGGTGATGAAGCTGGTCGGCGCCACCAACTGGTTCATCCGGGTGCCATTCATGTTCGAAGGGCTCGTCCAAGGCCTCATCGGCGGGGTGATTGCCATTCCGCTCATCTGGCTCACCAACAACTTCTTCAGCGTGATCAACGACGACGTCACCTTGGAGCTGCTGCGGGGTTTCACCGTCGATCCCTCCCGGGTCTGGACGCTTGGCTTCCAGATGGTGGGGTTGGGGGCCATCGTGGGCACGGTGGGCTCAGGCATCGCAGTCACCCGCTTCCTGGACACCTGAGCGGCTGCCCCCGCCACCTTTGCGCTTCCTGGACACCTGAGCGACCGCGTTTTCTCAGCGCGTAGTAGGTTCGCGGCAGATGGCCTCGGCGGCAGTGGCCGATGGCCGGGCGAAAGGAGCAGCAGATGGCCCAGCAGGTTCGAGCCGTTATCGCCAAGGCCAAAGGCGAGCCGGTCAGCATCGAGACCATCGAGGTGCCCGATCCCGGGCCGGGCGAGGCCTTGGTGGCCGTGCAGGCCTGCGGCGTGTGCCACACCGACCTGCACTATCGGGAAGGGGCCATCAACGACGAGTTTCCGTTCCTGTTGGGCCATGAGGCAGCCGGAGTAGTGGAGGCAGTGGGCAGCGACGTGACCGAAGTGGCCCCGGGCGACTTCGTGGTTCTCAACTGGCGGGCAGTGTGCGGCAACTGCCGGGCATGCCTGCGGGGGCGTCCCTGGTACTGCTTCGCCACCCACAACGCCACCCAGAAGATGACGCTCGACGGCCAGGAGCTGTCACCGGCGCTGGGCATCGGGGCTTTCGCCGAGAAGACGCTGGTTGCGGCGGGCCAAGCCACCAAGGTCAACCCCGAGGCCAGTCCCGAGGTGGCTGGTCTGATCGGCTGCGGAGTCATGGCCGGGCTGGGGGCGGCCATGAACACCGGCGGAGTCGGCCGGGGCGACTCGGTGGCCGTCTTCGGCTGCGGCGGAGTCGGCGATGCAGCCATCGAGGGATCCCGCCTCGCCGGGGCGCACACCATCATCGGGGTGGACATCGACGACACCAAGCTGGAGTGGGCGAAGGAGTTCGGCGCCACCCACACCGTCAACTCCAGCAGGGAAGACCCAGTGGAGCGGATCAGGGAACTCACTGGGGGCCACGGCGTGGACGTGGCCATCGAGGCCATCGGCTTGCCCCAGACCTACGAGCAGGCCTTCTACGCCCGGGATCTGGCCGGGGTGGTGGTGCTGGTGGGGGTGCCCAATCCGGAGATGAAGATCGAGTTTCCCCTGATCGAGGTGTTCGGACGAGGGGGTGTGCTCAAATCGTCGTGGTACGGCGACTGCCTGCCGTCGCGGGACTTCCCCATGCTGATCGATCTCTACCTCCAGGGACGGCTGAACCTGGAGCGGTTCGTGTCGGAGACCATCTCACTAGAGGACGTTGAGGAGGCGTTTCACGCCATGGAGCGGGGAGAAGTTCTCCGGTCGGTGGTCGTTATCTGACGCCTTTCGACGCATCGATTTGTTGCACAACAGTCGATAACTATGTTGACCCCGAGAAAGGGCAATCGCTACCCTTTTCTGTTGCGGGTGGGGCTAATGGGGCCAATGAGGCTTGAGTAGGCCGTCGTGTCTGCTCTTGACGGAGGCACCCGATATGCCTGAACTAAACCTGACGACGGTCGTTACCTCGATCATCGTCGTACTGCTGCTGGCACTGCCCTTTGTCGCCGCCCGGCTACCGCATTCCCGCCGGACTGTGTCTGGCGACCTCGAGTCGTATGGTCCTGCGACCCGTGATTTTGAGAGGTCAGGCCCCGGTCCGGGATTCACCTACGCTCTGGTGCCCCCTGGGGGCCATCCTGAAGAGGAGGATGGCGGTGAGAAGGGCTCGTGGCAGTGGTGTTTGGCCTTCATACCGGAAGAGACAACCGAGGGCGGCTCCGAGTTGCCGCCGTGGTGGGCGCCGGCACCCCCATGGAGTGCGGCTGCCGAGCACGACGGCGACTTCACCCGCGACGCTGATGCCCTGCAAGCGGTGTTCGACGAGACCAGCGCCTATCCCGTAGCGAGGTCAAGCGGCGTCTAGAGCACTCCCTGCCCCTGAGATGGGGCAGTTGAAGCATCATTAGGCATGGCCGAAGATCGGCACCGAGATCGGCGGCTGGCCATGGTGCGTCGCCAGATCGAAGGCCGCGGGGTTCGCGACCCCCGGGTTCTGGCCGCCATGAGGTCGGTCCCCCGCCATCGGTTCGTGTCCCGAACGCTGGCGGGCGATGCCTACAAAGACCACCCGTTGCCCATCTCGGCGGGCCAGACCATCTCGCAGCCCTACATCGTCGCCCTGATGGCCGAGGCCGCGGCCATTGAACGGGAACATCGGGTGCTGGAAGTGGGAACCGGCTCGGGCTACGGGGCCGCGGTGCTGGCCGAACTGGGCGCCTCGGTGGTCACGGTGGAGCGGCACCGGAAGCTGGCCGACGCCGCGGCCAAAGTCTTAGGCACCCTGGGGTATGTCAACGCCACCGTGGTGTGCGGCGACGGTTCGCAGGGCCATTCGCCGGGTGCCCCCTATGACGCGATAGTCGTCACCGCAGCAGCCTCCAGCATCCCGCAGCATCTGATTGATCAGCTGGCCGACGGCGGGCGGCTGGTCATCCCTGTCGGGCCGCCGTCTTTCTCCCAGAACCTGACCCTCATCACTCGAGCAGGGGAAGAAACCACCTCCAAGCGGTTCTGCCCCGTGAGATTCGTTCCCCTCGTCGAAGAGCCCTGAGCGGGTCTCGCTCAGCCCCCATCCCCCAGCGGCCAATGGCTCAGTTTGGTGTAGCGGGCGCCATCGGAGTGGAGCTGGCTGGACACCAGCCATAGTTCTGTTGCTTTGAATTGAGCGTCGAAAGACAGTCCGACCACAGCACTGGGCATTCGCTTTCGGGTCCGAGCCAACGTGAGGTGCCCGGTGAACTTCCGGCGGTCGGGTGCCTGTCCAATGGTCTCAGTCCGGGATCGCACCTCGGCGGCCAACTCGTCTAGCCCATCTGCGGGCAGCGCCAGCACCCGCCCCCCCAGCCACCTGCTGGCCGGCCCGAGCAGCACGGTGGACGCCGCCCCCCGAAATTCCCGCAAGCTGTCCTCCACATCGCCTTGCTCCGCCTCCCCGAAGAACCTCAGCGTGATATGCCACTGCTCCCGGTTCGTCCACCGCAACCCCTCCACCTCCGGCCGCTCCAACTCGCCCAGCTGCTCAATGACATCCACCGGCGGAAATACAGCCAAGAACAACCGGGCCACCTTGAAATCATCGCAGGCCATGAGCCGTATCCGATTCCAGAGGCGAACTGCCTAGACCCCGGGCCGGGTAGGGTGAGCGGGTGCTGCGGTTGAGTGGGGGGGTTTATTCGGAGGTCATCGCCCATGCGTTGGCGGGATTGCCGAATGAGGCTTGTGGGCTGCTGGCTGCTCCGGCTGGCAAAGAGGTGGTGAACCGGTTCTTTCCGGTGCGGAATGCGGCGGAGTCGAGCCAGATCTATCGGCTGGATGATGCCGAATATCTCCAGGTGGAGCGGACCGCCGATGACGAGGGGCTGACGCTGGTAGCGGTGATGCACTCTCACACCCACACCACCGCCTATCCGTCGCCTACTGATGTGCGCGATGCCTCGGCCTTCGACCCCTTTGGAGCACTGCTCTATGTGATCGTGTCATTGAAGGATCCCGAACCCGCGCTGCGCTGCTACCGGATTCTCGACGGAGAGATAACCGAAGAACCGGTAGCCGTCGGGGGGTAGGCATCCGGGTAATCTGAGGTCCGTGGCCGCGCACAAATCGGTGATCGATCTGATCGGGAACACCCCCATGGTCGACGTCAGTGTGCTGTCGCCAAACCCATCAGTGGCCATCCACGTCAAGCTTGAGGGGGTAAACCCGGCAGGGTCGGTCAAAGACCGGGTGGCGCGCGAGATGATCCTCGAGGCCGAGGCCGACGGCACGCTGGAACCGGGCCGCACCATCATCGAGCCGTCGTCGGGGAACACCGGGATCGCCCTGGCCATGATCGCTCGGCTCCGGGGCTATCCCATCAAAATCGTCATGCCCGAGAACGTCTCGGCCGAGCGCCGTCAGTTACTGGAGGTGTTCGGGGCCGAGATCATCTGGTCGCCGGGGGCCGAGGGATCCAACGGGGCCGTCCGCATGGCCCAGAGGCTGGCCGATGACAACCCGGATTGGGCGTTCCTCTACCAGTACGGCAACGAGGCCAATCCCCGGGCCCACTACAACACCACCGGCCCGGAGATCTACGCCGACTGCCCTGAGATCACCCACTTCGTGTCGGGACTGGGCACCAGCGGCACCTTGATGGGGGTGGGGGCCTATCTCAAGGAGCGAAAGCCCTCGGTACAGGTGCTGGCGGTGGAGCCCCCTGCCGGGGAGTTGGTGGACGGCCTCCGCAGCTTGGACGACGGGTTCATTCCCCCGGTGTATGAGAAATGGGGCGGCGACCAGCTCTTGGACGGCAAGCGCATCGTGCGGCCCCGGGAGTCGATCGAGTGGACCCGGCGGCTGGCCGAAGAAGCCGGCATTTTCGCCGGCATCTCCACCGGCGCGGCGCTGGCCGGGGCTGCTCGGGTGGCCGAGCGAACTGACGAGGGAGCGGTGGTGGTGGTCTCGGCCGACGGTGGCTGGAAGTACCTGTCCACCGGCGCGTGGACCGACCCAATAGACCAGGTGACAGCTCGGGCTGAGTCGATCATCTATTTCTGAACGCCGATTTCAAAAAATCACCACTTAGACAGGTTTTCTGGTCCTTGATGTGCTATAAGCCCCCCGCGCTGCTACCATTCGAGCACCCAAACCACACCACCATGCTGGAGCACAGCTCCAGCCGAACGGCCTCGACTCATCCCGCCAGAGTCGAGGCCGTTCCTCTGTGGGCTCTTGTATCGTGCCCCAATGATGGAAGTTGACGGGCGTGTCACGAATTGAAGGGCGTCGAATGAGAGCAGGTTTGCTATGAGAAGCGACGGACGGGCGGCGGACGAACTGCGTCCCATCAGCTTTGAGCGAGACTTCACCGAGATGGCCGACGGCTCGGTGCTGGTCTCGTTTGGCCGCACCCGAGTGCTGTGTACTGCGTCGGTTGATCCCGATGTACCCCGGTGGATGAGAGGCCGGGGAACGGGTTGGGTCACCGCCGAATACTCCATGCTCCCCGGGTCGTCTCCTGAGCGGGTCAACCGGGAAGCGGCCCGGGGCCGCCAGTCGGGCCGCACCCAGGAGATCCAGCGGTTGATCGGCCGCTCTCTGCGGGCGGTGACCGATGCCGCCAAGCTCGGTGAACGCCAAGTGATCTGCGACTGCGATGTGCTCCAAGCCGACGGCGGCACTCGCACTGCCGCCATCAGCGGCGCCTATGTGGCGCTGCACGACGCCTTCACTCGGCTGGTGGTCGCAGGCCAGATAGAACATCACCCGATGATCGAAGCGTGCGCCGCGGTATCCGTCGGGGTCATCGACGGAACGCCGTCCCTCGATCTGCCCTACGAGGAGGACGTGTCCGCCGAAGTGGACATGAACGTGGTGATGACCGAGTCGGGCCGCTTCGTGGAAGTGCAGGGCACCGCCGAGGGCCAGCCGTTCGGTCGAGACAATCTGGATGCGCTGTTGGACTTGGCCACTGCGGGGATCGAGCAGATCGTCAAGCGGCAAAACGAGTTGCTGGCCGACCCGCCCCCGCCCCGTTGAGCTTCGCCTCCGGTGAGCGACCCCGGTTGGTGGCGGCCACCGCCAACCCCCACAAGCTGAAGGAGATCGAGGCCATCTTGGGATCGGCGGTGGAACTGCTGCCCCGACCGGCCGATCTGGGCGAAGTGGTCGAGGACGGCGACACCCTGGAGGCCAACGCCCGGCTGAATGCGGCCGCGGTGTGCGGGCACACCGGACAGGCCGCAGTGGCCGACGACACCGGCCTGGAGGTGGATGCTCTGGGAGGAGCGCCGGGAGTGCGGTCGGCCCGCTATGCCGGAGAGCACGCCAATGACGCCGACAACCGGGTCCGGCTGCTGGATGAACTCGAGGGGGCAGCCGACCGGTCGGCCCGCTTCCGCACGGTGGCAGTGGTGGTGTTCCCCGACGGCCGCGAGTTTCTGGCCGAAGGAATGATGTCGGGAGCTATCGCCGTTGCACCCCGTGGTGACGGGGGCTTCGGCTACGACCCGGTGTTTGTCCCCGACGGGGGAGACGGGCGCACGTTCGCCGAGATGTCGGCTGACGAGAAGAACGCCATCTCTCACCGGGGCCGGGCTTTTCGGTCTTTGGCCGCCCAGTTGGGCCTGTAGCCTGACCCCATCGAGCCACGCGCCAGTGGCGGAATTTGGCAGACGCGCAGGGTTTAGGTCCCTGTGGGCGCAAGCCCGTGTGGGTTCAAATCCCACCTGGCGCACATTTTGAACTAGGCGGCTTTTGGTCGTTCGGCGGGTGGGGGATGGGTTGTGGGGCTGGGTCGGGGTGGGGGTAGGAGGTGGTATCGGCCGGTTTTGGGGTCGGCTTCAATGGAGTGGTGGTGTTTGTGGATTTTGGTGTGGCAGCGGGGGCAGAGGAGGACGAGGTTGGTGATGTCGGTGGGGCCGTTTTGGTCCCATGGTTGGATGTGGTGGGCGTCGCAGATCTGTGGTCTTAGGCCGCAGCCCACACAGCCCCCGTCCCTTTTGTGAAGGGCGAGTTTTTGGGCTTTGGTGGGCGCTCTTTGGGCTCTGCCCACGTAGAGGGGCTGCCCGTCGGCGGCAAAGATCATGGGGACGATGTCGGCCTCGCAGGCGATACGGCGGAACTCGTCTAGGTCGATGGGTGTGCCGTCGATGATCCCGGCGTTGGTGAGCCGGCCTTCGAGGGCGTCGTAGTCGGCGGACACCACCAGCACTGTCTTTTGCGGGCGGGTCCCGCAGTCCGGGCCGCCCGCTGCGGGTTCGGTGTTGTCGGCGGGTTGTTGGGTGATGAGCGCGACCAGCGCATCAGCGTTGCGCTGTTCGAAGGTGCGGATCGGGTCGAACGCGATGTCGTCACCGAGCATCTTTGTGTTCATGGCGCCGAGTGCGGTCTTGACCCGATCGCCGGAGACCGGATCGAGCTCGGCGTGCAAAACGACCATGCCGCCGGTCCCATCGAACACTTTGGCGGAACGGCGGGCTCTCTGGCGCTCGGAGCGGCTCATCCCGTCGGCGGCGCGGCGCTGGTCCTCGCGGGACGCGACTGTCTTCTTGAATTCGTCGTGGTTCTGCCAGCCGCCCAGATCCAATAGCTCTTGTTGGTCTTGGGCGCTCATCGGCGCCCGCTTGTGCGACTCGGCCACGTGCCCGGCCTGGTCGGCGGAGATGCGGCCGTCTTGCACCGCCCCGAGGATCTGGGGCATGGCCGCGACGCCCTGGGCCGTCCTGGCCAGCTGGCGGGCCCGGTAAGCGCTGATGCCCAACTGGTGGCACACCGTCGCCGCCGCTCCCGGGCCCTCGAGCTCGCCGTAGCGGGCAACCAGCCCCACCAGATAGCCCTCAGCCCGGCGGCGAAACAGATCAGCCTCGCCCATCAAACCCAACAGCTCCGAAGCGTCCGCCCCCGAATAATCCGGGAACCCGAAACCCCCGCCAACGCGTGAGCTAGCACCGCCATGAGCACTGCCCGCACGGGGCTTTGTACCGGGGTCCATCGCAACTTCCATACATGAAATTATACCGACCCCAGTGACACATCCCCCCTGAAAACCCCAGGTCAACCCCCGCATCGGCCTATCCGATACCGAGCCCATCGCTGTTGCCGCCCTGGTCACCGTCGCCTGCGGCGCGGGCAATGACATCAGCGCCAGCGCCCTTACCCCTGAGCCGACTCCTTATCTGCATCGATCAGGTCTGGCCTGCTACGGGGAGCGAACTGAGGGGTGGCATTACAGTTTCGACCCAGATCAAGTGGTTGGCCTTCCGACAGTGGAGGAGGCCGCACAACTGGTGAATTGATTGCCACTACTCAGGGCATTTGTCTGCGGTCAATCCTGGAAATGATCTCCAGGGGAGTCCCCGACTGGGAGCATTCGGACCTTGGCTAGTCCTCTGTTGACAATTCGGTTCTTGCTTCCTCGATCTGCGCCGTCAGCTGCTCTACTGCTGCGGTCAATTCGCTCACCTGTCGGGCTAGGTCGTCTTTCTCGGCTTCTTCTTTGCTTCTGGTGAACCATGCTGCCAGGTTCGCGGTGATGACTCCGAAGACGGTGATGCCCGCCAGCATGACCAGGATTGCTACTGCTTTGCCACCACCCGTCTCAGGAGAGATGTCTCCGTAGCCAACGGTCGTCATGGTGACGATCGCCCACCAGACCGTCTCGCCCAGTGAGTCGATGTCTCCACCGCCACCATCCTCAAAGAACCACACCCCCACTGACGCAGCTGCGATCAGCACAACAGCGGCTACAAGTACCCAGCGGCCCGATGTTCCGGCCCACATCCGCTTGGCGGTGTGCCAGCCCCGCTCCGCGAATGCCACCAGCCTGAGAATCTTCAGCATCTTCAATACCCGCACCGACCGCAAGGCCCGCAACGGCATCAGTACAGGAATCAGGGTTAGAGCGACAATGGCAAAGTCGTACCACTTGCTGATCGCGTACCTTCGGCGACCAGGCCCGTGAATGACCAGCCTCACCCCAAGCTCGGCAGCGAACACCCCTGAAATCAGCCAATTCAACACAGCGAACAATGACGGGTAGAACGACTCGAACACCAAAAGCGGGATGCTCCCCAACGCCAAAACCAGCATTGGCCAATCCGCAGCCTGCTCCCAACGGGCTAGCACGTCCGCTTGATTGGTCTGGGGGGCACTCATGTCGGCAGCGAGTCTACGAGCGTGTCGCAGATCGAATCACTTAACTCTGCTTCACGGACCCTCTCTGCCTGCCCGTAGGGTTAAGGCTTAACGACAATCTTGAATCCAAGTCTCTCCAAGACTGTTGCAGCAGTGTTCTTGCCAGATACGCCACCGCTGAAGCTCTTGGGGCGCTCGCGGTCGGGGTGATTGAGTATGTAGGCGACTCCACAGATCGCCTTCGAGTCGTACTCTTTGCCGTCTACGACCAGCAAATATCTCGTCGCTGGTCCGTATCCGTGCTCAGCTAGAAAAGACTCTCTCCCAATCTTGTCGTGCAGACGAATCGCCCGATGCACACTGGCGCGATCAACGACCTCTGAAACACTCAACAACCTTGCTCTCCTATTTCCTTCCACACCGGAATTTCGCATCTACAGATCTATCAGACCTTTGGCATTCCGGCCTGCTCGCCCGCACTGAACCTCATCACAGGCATCCGCGCACCGTCAGCCGGCACTGCTACGACGCGAGTGTCGGGTTATGGTGGGCGAATGGCTGGGCGGCGGAGCTATAGGCAGTGGCGATTTAAGCGGCCGCGGGCTGTAAAGGGGTACACCCTGCGTAGCCGTCGCGGCAAGGTTGTCTATGTAGGGACCACCAACAACCCCAGGCGGCGTGCTATCGAGCACCAGAAGTCCGGCAAGCGCGGACGTATGAAGGTGGAGACGCCAGGGATGCCGAGGGGAGTGGCTCGACGCTGGGAAGCAGCAAGACTGGCACGGCACCGCCTAAATAACAGAGGTCGGAACCCCCGCTACAACAAGACCAGAACCGGCAGCTAGGGGAGCTGGAGAGCGGTCCTTCGGAATTGTCGGACCAGACCTTTGACCTGCGGGAACGCTGAAAATGGTTTTGGGGATACAGGGTTTGGCGTATCTACGCCGAAGTGGATACGCCGCTGACTAGGGGTTTTCCCTACTCGCGCCAACTCCTCCATACGACATAAGGTTCCTAGTGTTCTGAACCACTACACCACCTGGCGCACATGACTGATGAATTTCGGCGGATTGTTACTGGGGTGGATGGGGATGGCCATTCGGTAGTGGACAGTGATGGGCTGCCGCCGGTGGTGATCAGTCCCCGCCATCCCGACCAGTTCCTTACCGCGATATGGGCGGTGGACGAGCTTCCTGCCAGCTATGCCGCGTCGGGCGACCGGGATGGCTTTCGGCTTTCTCCGCCGTCGGGCGGGGTGAACATCATTCGCAACAAGCTGCCGCCGGACTCGGCGGTGTATGTGGACGCCGACGGAAACCCCCGCCCGGTGGGTGACGAGGAGAATCTCCATCGAACCGCCACGGTGGACTTCATCTGTGTGCTGGAGGGCGAGCTGTGGTTGGTGCTGGAGGGCGATGAAGATGTCCACCTCCACGCTGGGGACTGCGTGGTGCAGCGGGGGACGGTCCATGCCTGGCGCAACCGCACCGACCGGCCCACCACGTTTCTGGCCGTGCTCTTCGACGCTGACGAGGACACGCTGGCGGCAACCCCGATTGGCCCGGAGGCGCTGTGAGCGAGCCTCGGGAAAGCGAGCCGGAAAGCGAGGCCCGAAGGGCCTGGCAGGATCTGCTGGGCGCGCTAGCGGAGATCGACGCCGACTGGATCGGGCCGCAGAGGGGCCTGGCCCCTGGTCGAGAGCACCTGGGCATTAGGGGACTGGGCATGGCGCTGTGGGGGGCGTTGGACCTCTACCTAGAAAATGAACCGGAGCGGCCCCACTTCGTGCGCCTCATCTCCCCGTACCGGAAGTGGGGCGACAACCCCGACGCCATCTACTTCTTCGCACCACTGCGGGGCGACCTCACCTACCGGGTTCAGGGTCGGCGAGGGCGGGAGATCTATCTGTCGCTCACCGTGCACGGCGGTGACCGCGACGGCTATTGGCCAACCCGGGTGGTGGGCGAGCTCAACATGGACGACATGGTGTTCGACGAAGACGGCACCTTCGAAGTGGTGCTGTCGCCCGACGCTTACGGGGGCAACTGGATGCCCTTGGAAGAAGACGCTGGTTCGGTGGTGGTGCGGTTCTACTTCAATGAGGCGCAAGCCGCCTCGGCCCAGTCCGAGTTGGTACCCGATCTGCGCATCGACGTTGTCGACGGGCCCGAGCAGCTACCGGTGCCCGACGACGAAACGGTGGCCCGCCGCCTGAGGCGGGTGGAGGCGTGGGTGCGCTCGAAGTTCGGCGGGCAGATGCTCGGCCCGCAGCCCCGGCGCCGCCCGAGTTGGTATTCCGAGGTGCCCAACACCATGGGCCCGCCGGTGGACTGGACCGACGGCGACGGCGGCGGATGGGGAGCGGTTGACATCGCCTACTCGGCCGGCGAGTACGAGTTGGCCCCCGACGAGGCCCTGGTCATGGAGGGACGGCTGCCCGATGGGCTGTTCACCAACGTGGTGATCTGGAACGAGTTGGGCCAAACGGCCTACTACCTGGAGCGCACCGTCTCTCTGAACGACACCCAGATGGAAGTGGGCGAAGACCGCCGCTACCGGGTGGTCATCGCCCACCGCGATCCCGGCGTGCCCAACTGGCTGGACACCTGCGGTGAGCCCCGGGCCGCGGTGTTCTGGCGCTTCATGCTCCCCGCCGAACCCCCTGAGGCGCCGGTGTGCACGGTGATGCCGGTTGATCGGGTGGCCGAGACGCACTAGCGGGCCGGTACGATTGTGGCCATGACCGAACCCGTTTTGTTCGAGCCGGGCAGCCCCGAGCGCGGCGCTTTTGAGATCTACAACCGGCTTCTGAAGAATCGCATCGTGTTTCTCGGAACCGACGTGAACGACGACATCGCCAACTACATCACCGCGCAGCTCCTCTATCTGGAGGGCGAGGATTCCGAGAAGGACATCTGGCTCTACATCAACTCCCCGGGCGGGTCGGTCACCTCGGGTATGGCCATCTACGACACCATGCAGTTCATCACCCCCGATGTGGGGACCATTTGTATGGGTTTGGGTGCCTCGATGGGCCAGTTCCTCTTGTGTGCCGGAGCCCCCGGCAAGCGCTATGCCCTGCCCCATGCTCGGATCATGATGCACCAGCCCTCGGGCGGCGTTCGGGGCCAGGCCGCCGACATCGCCATCCAGGCCGAGCAGCACGCCTACGTGAAGGAACTGCTGGCCGAGCGCATTGCCACCCACACCGGCCAATCAATGGAGCAGGTGGAGGCCGACTCCGACCGCGACCGCTGGTTCACCGCCGAAGAGGCCAAGCAGTACGGCATCATCGACCACGTGATCGTCAAGCGCGGCGAGATGCTCTGATCGATCGCCGGCCGACTCCACTGGCCGGCAGTGGCTAGCCCCGCACGTCCAATCTCACCTCGCCGGGAATCTTGTCGGGGTCGACGAACACCACAGGACTCTCCCAGTCCAGCCTCAATCCGCAATGTTCGGCTGAGTATCTGGCCAGCTCAACAGAAGCCGTTTCGCTTTGCTGCAACTGCTCCGCATCGAGCGTCAAGTCTTCCGGGTTGTCGAAGGCCTCGATGATGAGGCTCGCAGTGGCATTGATGGTGGCCAGCGACGGCTCGATTTCCAGCGGCGCCACCCGGCGTATGGCCTCAAGTTCGTCCACTACCGCCTCCGCAGCGCTCGGGTCATCGGAGTAGTCCGAGGCCAATGCGCCCTCAGGTCCAAAAGCGGTCTCCAGTTTCTGGCAGAAGGCGCTCAAATCGGGCTGGTCGTCATCCCCGCAGGCGCTGAGGCCGAGCATCAGGGCTCCCAGCACCAGCAGAGCCGCAATCGGCCGTCGGCGGCATCGCATGGTCAACTGACGGCGGCTGCTTTTCGCAACTCGGTGATGGCGTGGTTGAACCCCAACTCATCGGAGAACACCGCGCTGCCGGCCACGAACACCCCGGCCCCGGCCTGGGCCGCGGCTCCGATGGTGGAGCGGCCGATACCGCCGTCCACCTCCAACTCCACGTCGTGTCCGCCTTCGTCGATCATCGCCCGCACTTCGGCCACCTTGGACTCCATTGATGCGATGTATGACTGTCCGCCCCAGCCGGGGTTGACGGTCATCACCAGCACCAGTCGGCACAGGTCCAGCACATGGGCCACGGCGGAGGCCGGGGTTGACGGGTTGAGGGCAACCCCGGCGTTCATCCCCAGTTCTCGGATGGCCTCCAGCGTGCGGTGCAGGTGAGGACAGGCCTCGGCATGGACGGTGAGGAGCTCGCAGCCGGCCTCGGCATAGCGGGGGGCAAGCTCATGGGGCTCCTCCACCATGAGGTGGGCTTCGAACGGCAGCGACACCAGGGGTCGGATGGAGGCGATCACGTCGGGACCGAAGGTGAGGTTGGGCACGAACCGGCCGTCCATCACATCCCAGTGGATGCGGTCGGCCCCGGCTTTCTCCAAGCCGATGCACTCTTCGCCCAAGCGGGCGAAGTCGGCGGGCAGCACTGAGGGCGCGATCAGGGCTTCATGGGCCATATCAGTGGCCATGACCCGACCCTACCCGGTGTCGGAGCGGCAGTTGTGCATCATTTGGGCGAAATTGAACAGCCTGCTCAGCGCAGCATTCCGCCGTCGACGAATACCGGTCGACCGCTCATAAACGCAGACGCGTCGCTGGCCAAGAACACCGCGGCGCCAACAAGGTCTTCAGGCACACCGAGGCGGCCGAAAATGGTCTCGGCGGCAACCTCTTGCTCGAAGCGGGCTCGGGCCTCGGAGTCGCGGGGCAAGATCATGTCGGTGGCCACTGGGCCGGGGACCAGCAGGTTCACCCGCACCCCTCGGCTGGCCCACTCCCGGGCCATGGTGGTGGTCCAGTTGGCCATGGCCGCTTTGACCGCGCAGTAGGCCCCGATGCCCTCCATGGGCTGAAAGGCTCCCAGCGCCCCGATGTTGATGATCGAACCGCCCCCATCGGCGGCCAAGTGTTCGAGCGCGGCCTGCGACAGGAACAGCGGTCCCTTCAGGTTGACTGCCAAGATGCCGTCCAGCTCTTCGGGGGTGACCCGGGTGGTGAGGTGGGGGCGCAGCACCCCAGCGTTGTTCACCAGCACGTCGAGGCGGCCAAAGTGGCTCAAAACAGCCTCCAGAAGCGGTTGATGCTGGTTCAGCTCGCCGACGTCTAGTTCGGCGGCCATGGCCTCCCCGCCCGAGGCGGTTATCTGGTCGGCAAGGGTCTGGCAGGCGTCCAGCGTGCGGCTGGCCGCCACCACCTTGGCCCCGGCTTCCGCCAGCCCCAAGGCCAGAGCGTGGCCGATGCCTCGAGAGGCCCCGGTAACCAGGGCCACCTTGCCGGTCAGGTCGAACCTATCCATCGCTTCCCCCGGCTGTTTCTTGAGCGGCTGATTCTTGGGCAGCCAACCAATTCTCCAGGCTGGCGTCCTCCCAGTCTTCGGGGCCGTACACCGTGCGGGGCAGCGGGGTCATCAAGTGGGTGTCACCGCCGGTCACGTATTCGGCCGAGCGTTGCTCCCAAGCGGGGATCCGCTCGTCAGCGGTGCCCTCGTCGCACAGCCCCCGGGTGGTGTCGCGGTTCTGGCGGTAGGTGACGTGGGAGGCGATGTCGGCCGCCCACACCATCACCACCTCGTGCTGGTTGTTGAGCACCTCATAAAGCCCAGTGGGGCGGTGGCCGTAATCGGCCATGAGGGGTACCCGCTCCTGCACCACCGCGGCCAGAAACTCCAGCGGCGTGCCCGGCCGCACGGTGAGGATCTCGTTCACGAACAGCGTGCCGGTGATGCCCGCCTCGGCGATCTCGGCGGTGCTGGGACTTCCCGGCACGCCCCCGCACAGCCGGTCGAACCCGCCGGAGCGCCACTGGGCGGCCTCGTCCCACCATTCCCCGTAGAACGCCTTGCGCCGTTTCAGGTTGAGCCGGTCCAGGTTCTTGGCCAAACCCTTCCAGCCCTCTGAACCGATGTCCCAGATGTTGATGACCTGGGGCCAGCGTCCTCCGCCCGCCCCCAGGATGTAGAACGCGCCCTGGAGCCCGAACATCTCCGGCATGCGCAGCACCGGGTCTTGCCACAGGTGCTCCATGTAGTCGTACTGGCCCTGCCCGATGATGTCGACCACCTCATACAGGTACAGATCGCGGTTCACGGAGAGTCTCCGGGGTTATTGGTGCTCAAGCGTGAGTGCCTCATCATCCGCCGACGTTACTGGGCCGGGGCCGCCCGGTCGGGCGGTGCCAATCGCTTCTGAGCGTCTCCGGTAGTCTCCGGGCGTGCGGCGCGAGACCCAGGTGGAGCTGATCCGGGAGCTGTTGGCCCACCACGCCGCGGGCACCACGCAGCTGGCCGACGACGTGCTAGTGCTGCCCGCTGATGTCTATGTAAGTGAACAGCACTGGCAGGCTGAGCGGGAGGCGCTGTTCCGCCGCCGCCCGGTGGTGGCCTGCCTGTCGGGGGCGGTGGCTTCTCCCGGCGACTATGTATCGCTCACCGTGGGCGGAGTTCCGCTGGCGGTGGTACGGGGCGACGATAGAGTGCTGCGGGGGTTCCGCAACGTGTGCCGCCACCGAGCGTCGTCGGTGGTGAGCGGGTGTGGATCGGGAGCAGCCTCGCTGCGGTGCCCGTTCCACGCCTGGACATACCGGCTAGACGGAACGCTCTTGGCCCGGCCCCAGGCGGGGGAGGGGTTTGACGGGACCGACGAGTCGGAGCTCGGTTTGGTGACGGTGCCGGTGGGAGAGGCCCACGGCATGGTGTTCGTGCAGCCCGAGGGTGATGGCCCTATTGACGCGGCCAGCCTCGTTGGGGAGGCCGCGTTCGATCTCGATGATTTCAATGTGGGCAGCTACCTCCCGTTCGACCGGTGGGAGTCGAGCTGGCCGTGCAACTGGAAGCTGCTGGTGGACACGTTCTTGGAGTCGTACCACGTGTTTTCGCTGCATCGGAAAACGGTGGGCAAGTACTACCTGTCTCAGCCCATGACTTACCGCGGGTACGGCCCCAACCTGCGGTTCCAAACCTGCCAGAAGTCGATCCTGGAGCTGGCCGAAGCCCCCGAGGACCAGTGGGACCTGCTCAGCCGGGCCACCGTGGAATATCTGATCGCCTCCAACGTCATATTGAGCCACAGCGTGGACCACTTCGCGGTGTACCAATTCCTGCCCACTGCCGTCGACCAAACCGACGTCACCATGACCCTCTACACCCCCGAACCCGTCACAGAACAAACCCGCCCCCACTACGAGCGCACCCTGGAGCTACACCAACGAGTCGGCGCCAGCGAGGACTTCCCCCAAGCAGTCAAGATCCAACAGTCCCTCTCCTCCGGCTTGGTCAAAGAAACCCTCGTAGGCCGCCACGAAGTAGCCCTAATCCACTTCCACCAAGCACTGGATGAGCTGCTCGAAAGCGGGAACTGACAAGCCAAAATAGGGCAAATTCCCTGATTAAAGGCAAAAGGGCTTGTGCTCCCTGGTGTCATACTCTAAGGTGTCTATGTATGACGATGCTCAGCTTCAGGGTGCCTCCAGAAGAGGTGGCAAGAGCCAAGGAATGTGCCGATTACGTCGGCGTTGCCCTCTCCGAACTGTATCGAGAGGCGTTGCGCCGCCACATCAATGCCATCCTGGCTGAGCGGGATGCCGAGATCTACGAGAAAATGCCACTCACCGAAGATGAACTGGCTTTGAGCGCTGTCCAGTATTGGCTCCCGGCCGAAGACTGGTCTGACTGGATTGAGTGGCTCGATGCAAAGGGGTGAGATTTGGTTCGCCGATACCCCGAGTGGCGACCGACCTGTGCTTGTGCTCACCCGCGATCCGGTTGCCGCCCGCATCGGCGGAGTGGTTGCCGCCGCCCTTACCCGAAGCGTCCGGGGTCTGCCCTCTGAGCTCCCCCTGTCTGTAGACGACGGTGTCCCCGTCGAGAGCGTCGTCAACTTCGACACGATCTATACCCTCCCTCGAGGCGACTTCCGACGCCGGGTTGCCAAGCTCACCCCCGCCCGCATGAACGAGGCCTGCCAAGCCCTCAAAGCCGCCACTGGTTGTTGACGCGCACCTTCTACTTCATTTCCTGAGCACGGGGTTGCGTTTGGGCAAGCGAGTTGTGTCAACACCGGTGTCGGGGAAGGGGTCAGGGGGCGGGTGGGTTTTCCAGCGGTTGGCGTTGGGGTCGTGGGCGACCTGCCAGTTGTCGTCGTGGATGCTGTGGTGGCATTTGTTGCATACCAACACGAGATTGCCGAAGTCGGTGGGTCCGCCGTCTGACCAGAATTGGACGTGGTGGGCAAATCCCCGGTTGGTGCTGGCCCCGCAGCCTATGCACTCCCTGTCCCGGTAGATCAGAGCGGCCCGCTGGACCTCGCTGGCGGTGCGCCGCCGCCGTCCCAGGTTCATCTCCTGGGTGGCAGCCCGGTAAACGCCAGGCAGAATGTCGGCGTCGCAGGCCAGGCGAACCAGTTCGCACATCGGAATGGGGGTGCCGTCGGCCAGGCGGGCGTTGACTAGCTCTTGGTTGACGGCGTCGTAGTCGGCCACCACCATCAGCGCCGTGCCGTGGGCCTTGCCCTTCTCCGGTTCGAGGATCAGCTCGGCAATGGCGTCGGCCATCCGCTGCTGTGGTGTGCGCCGGTCGCTGGGGTCCTCTTGATTCCACAGTTCCTTCTCTTTGGCGGCCAGCACGGTGTCGATCTTGGCGCCGGTGATGGTATCAAACTCCCCCGACAACAGGTACATGCCGGTCTCTCGGCTCGAAAAGGCCCTTCCGGTTCGATTCTTGCGTTGCCGGTCGAAGAGGGACTGCCCATCGTCGTCGGACTGCTCCTGTTGATGGGTGCGCAACGTCTTGGCAAACTGGTCATAACCCTGGTGCTTGGCCGCCTCGACCAAGAAAGACTGGTCGATCGGCCCCTCCGAAGCCGCCCGAGCAATCAGCTGGGCATGCCCAACCGGTATTTCTCCCGAAGACAAGGCCTCCGAAGTCTCCGAAAGAACAGTCAGTCGCTCAGCAGCCTCCACATCGCGCTGGGCACCCCGCCTAGACGACTGCAACTCCTCCCGAGCCACCCTCTCCGCCGCCACCGCATTCTCGCGGCGGCTCAGCTCAGCCAGAACCTGAGACTTCATCGCCCCCAGCTTCGACTCGGCCCGCCCAATCTCCCGGAGCCGGCCCCGCAAACCATCCCCCGACAGCCCAGCCACATCAACAGCAGCCACGCACACCCCTTCTGGGTGGCAAACATCTCTACAAGGAATATCCTTGTGATGGCTGGAAATAGGTGTGGTTTCCATGACGTTCATCCTACCCACGACCAGTGACAGTTACCCCCGAAAAACCACCCTGACCAGGAAAAATCTCCGAATTTTTAAGGAATTATGAGTATTCTCGGAACCCATGTCAGAGATGGTCGGCCAATGCTGAGAGTTGTGGCGCTAGGGGCTATTTGCGAGGTGAAAAAGGACGAATCCGTGAGGTACGCCGACCAGCCGGTTCCTCCGCTGCCCGTAGATGGCCCACAACCCATGCCGTACCATCCGGAGCTTCCAATTGTGGAAGAGCCTGACGGGCCGAAACCGTTTGCGCTCAACTTCAGCCTGACTGAGTTCGCAGACTTGAGCGATGGCCAACGGGTCATCCTGAGTGACGACCGAGGGTTTGGCAGCACACTTCATGCCGTTGAGTGGAATCCCGAGACCGGCGAGGTGCGCGATGCATCCTGGCACGAAGGATCCGAGCTTGAAGCCCTGGTGAGCGACCAATGGCGGTTCACCACCCGAGAGAGCCTCACTCAAGAGGTGATCGGCTACTTTGATCGGGACGACGACCAGGAGTGGTACCGCTGGGTCGTCGAACGGCTGGGTTCCCAGGGCTTCGAAGTCGATCCCGCATCAGTGGTGGCAGCGCCCTACCGGGTTGAATTCGGCAACCGCGTCCTAGAGGAGCTGGGGAAGAGAGACCGTTAGCTGATCAAAGTGGCGGGGCGGACGAAGACATGGCAGCAGCAGGGGTGTTCAAAAGATGAACAAAGCGTCGCTGCGGTGCTTACGCTCTTGCGCATGGACGCCCCCCAACTTTCTCGCTTTCAGGATTCGGACAGTGCCGTTGAGGACGGTGTGTACTGTCCATCCCCTGAACAGCTCAAGGCAGCCGAGGAGCGGCTGTTGGAGAAGTGCGGGTTCTCCAGGCAAGAACTGGAAGACCAGGCGAGACGGGGCAAGTTCAAGACGGAGGCGGCGAAACGCGCCTGGTATTGCCTGCCCTGACATGGCCCTACCCCTTCCGTAGCAGGCGAGGAAATTCGCCGGCGATTTGACGCGCCTGCTCAGTCAGGCGATTGCCAACGCCATCAGTCTGAGCCCAGTGATTGCGCAGCTCGGGCTTTCACAGCGATGGTGGGAGGCTGTTCACGATTCGGGCGGTTTCGACGGAGACGGTGATAAGGCGGCGGAGGTGGCGGATGAGGTTGAAGGGCTCGTCGGCCCAGATGTGCCAGCCGTTGGGGTCGTCGGTGATGCCGGAGGGTTTGTCGAGTTTGAATCGGAGGCTGTCGATGGCCCAGTCAATGGGTGTCCGGCCTGACACGGTGTACTCGTGGGCCTCGTCGGGGATGTCGACGAGCTTGCAGCGGTTGTTGATCTCCAGCACTGATCGGTTGGTCTCTTTGCCGTCTTTGGCCCAGCGCATCCTCTTGTCGATCCGGTAGGCCGCTGGGTCAGCGTCTCCCTCGTCGGGTTGGCCGTCTACGAGGCAGGGCACTGGGTACTCGTCGACGGTCTCGTAGCTGACGTGCAGGTCCATGAGTGCTCGGCCAGCGGCTCGAAATGCCTCGAAGTCGGGGGCAAGGGGTACGCGGGGCAGGTTGCGCTGCAAGTCATGCTTGTACCGCTCGCGCCAGTCGGGGGCGTGCATCACCCCGTAGAGGTATTCCCAGATGTCGTCTTTGGTGATGTGATCGCCGTAGTGGGCGTGGAACTGCTCCAGGCACCAGTCTGTGATGTTGTCCTTGTCTGTGGGTTCTTCAGGCAATTCCAGTTCGAGTTCAAGAGTCTCGGCCATGCTGGCTCCTTAGTCGGGAAAGCGGGTCATGACTCGTCCGGCCGGGTCGAGTGCATGGAGGTCAGGCAACAGGTCAGAAGCCAGGGCAGCGAACCGCGTGCGATTGGACGGGCTACTCATGAGGATTGCCTCAAGCTCGGCATGGCTCTGGTTTGCTGCCCTGGTCCCATCAAGTGCAGATCGGGCAGATGTTTCGTGGCCAACACCCCGAAGATCGCCATATTTGACGGTCCGGTCATCATGATCGCCTTTGCGGGATGCACCGGGTCTGCCTCCCGGTGGCGCAGAGGTCGAAGAGCCGGTTGGTTGCGATGATCCCGAACGGGAGTTGCTGGGTGACGTTGAAGAGCATCGGGGGGGGGGGGGGGTCATTGCATCCAACGGGGAAGCGTCCGGGTCTGTCTCGAGCCCGCGATCATCGCTAGGTCGGGCATTGTCGTCGTGGCCAATGTCTGAAAGGTCATATTCGATGTTCCCGTGATCAAGATGGCCTCTGCTTGGGAATGACTCGCGCTCCACTCTGATTCGATCCGAGGAAGTTGAGGTCGCAGATGTAAGTTGCTGCGAGGACGGTGAAGGTGTCGCGGTTGTTTTGAGTTGGGACGAAGATTCCTCTCTCTCTCTCTCTCTCTCTCTCTCTCTCTCTCTCTCTCTCGGCAGCATCTCAGACACCGCTCTAACGCTGGACAGGATTCGGGCGTCTTCGTAGAGCCAGAGCTTGGTGAAAGGCCGGTATAGGACTTCACGGATGCGCGATTTGTCAAAAGCGATTTCTTCGTTCTTCTTAAGCGACTGTTTCAATGCTCCTGTCCATTTGATTGCATCGAGTTCAACGTTCTCAGTGACCTTCTCGTGGTCCATGCCATAACTGACCAATTGGCGAGCATCCTCGTACGCCTTGATCAACCGCAAAACTCGTTCGATGAGGTCGTCACGGGAGAACGAATAGACATATGCATCACAATTGGTGGCTAGCCCGAGGGCATGATCCTTAACTGCGGTATCTGCCCTCTTGCGTCTCGGCCCGATCGCGCAGACTGGCATCAAGTCTTCGAAAGTACCGTCAGTAAGGTTGATCCAGTCGTGGCCCTTGTTCTCCGGCACGATCTGGAACTGACCGCTCGTTACATCTCCTAGATTCGCGAGCCAGTCGAATTTTTCGGGCAGTTTGCTGTATTCGGGAACTTGGGCGTAGTGAAAGGTGGCTGACTCGTCTAGGTCTTTGTGGGGATTTCTCACCAAGACCGTGACTTGGACGCCGTTGCGCGAGCCGGCACCGAAAACTTTGTCACCCTCTCGGCGGAACTCGTCACCGGATTTCATGGCGTCGCCAAGCAGGTTGACCACGTAGATATCGGTGAACTCATCTCGCAACGCGGCTCTCATGCCAGCTAGTGATGTGGCGTTGGACAAGGAGTTGGGGTGGACGAACGCGACTACACCTGGCCGATTGGGATCGTCATCGGGAGCGTTGAGCCGGTCGGAGGCCCAGCGGATGGCCTGCACGTAGAGGTTGCCCGCTGACTTCCCTGCGCCTCGGCCAGTGACCTCGCGGTGTCGTTTCCCATACGTTGCTCGAACACGATCTTCCAAAGCGGGGTAGTCGATGTTGGGGTTGTCGTCGCCAGCGGACTTTTGGCCGGCGGACCAGGGGGGATTGGCGAGGATGACTTGGATGGGGAGGTTGTTTTGGCGCTTGGCTCGATCTGAGTTGCGGCCCATGGGACCGATGCCGGGCAATCGGCTGTCGTCTCTCATCAGGAACGTGTCAGTGAGAACGATTCCCTCGAACGGCTCGTAGTCTCCGGTGCGTTCCCGGAACCCCTCCTCGATCTTGATGGCGGCCAGGTAGTAGGCCAGCAACACGATCTCATTGGCGTGGATCTCTTCGTTGGCGTGGATCTCTGGGGGCTCGCCGGTGTCCCGATTGCCTAGGAATTTGCGGGCGAGATCCTCATCGCGTACCAGGTACTCGCCGTCGTTGCCCTTTTGGGTTATCAGGCGATTGATAAAGGTGCCGGTGCCGGTGAACGGGTCGAGGATGTGGACGTCTTTGTCGGTCAAGCCCTTGCCAAATTCTTGGCGGAGCACGGCGTCAGCTGAGCGCAAGATGAAGTCCACCAACTCAATTGGTGTGTATACGATGCCGAGGCGCTGCACCTCGTCAGGCATGGCCTCCTTGAAGAAGGTCTCGTACACCTCCAGCATCACTGTCAGGCGGGCATCGGAGTCGGCGGCCCCTTGGAGGCGATTCTCAACGCTGGTGTAGAACCGCTCTAGATCCCGGGTCTCGTCTCGCAGAAGCACTTCTTGGGCCTTGAATTCGTCGAGCAGTTCGTTGAGGGCCTTGGAGATGGGGTTGCGGTCGGCGAAACCGCTCTCGGAGAACAAGGCGTCGAACACGGGGATAGTGACGACGTGCTGGGCCAGCATGGTAACCAGAGCGTTCTCGGAGAGGTGGCCGCCGATGGTGGCTCGCATGGCCTTGGCGAAATCGGAGAATGCGTCGGCCAAAATGGCGTCGGCACTGATGGAGTGGCGTATGCGGGCGGTGATGGTGTCGGTAACTCTGGCTACTTCCTCGCCCCAGCGTGACCAGTACTGACGGTCGCCGCACACCTCCACCAGCTTGGAGGCGATGGCGTTCTCGAAAGGCAGCTGTCCCTGGATGTGGTCGCTGATCCTGATGCGGGCACTGCACTCGTAGCCCCCGCCGCACCCTGCTGTGCCGCATTCCCCGCACACCCCCTGAGTGATCACCGTCACAGGGAGGGTGCCGGTCAGATCGGCGGTGTTGATGGCCACGTCTAGCCGCTCGTCGTGCGATCGCAGTGCCTTGAGCACGTTCCAGACCTGCTTGAAGTCCGAGCCGGACAGGACGATGTCGTCGGCCAAGTTGGATCCCGACGGCACTACTACCGGCAGTACTACATAGCCGTATTCCTTGTCCTTGGAGCGGCGCATCACCCGTCCGACCGCCTGCACCACGTCGATCTGGGAACGCTTGGGCTCGACGAACAACACGGCATCCAGCGCAGGGACATCGACACCCTCGGTGAGGCACTTGGCGTTGGTCACGATCCGACAGCCGTCCTCGTCGTCGCCGTGCTGGAGCCATGCGATGGTGTTAGCCCGGTCCAGTGCGTTCTTCGACCCGTCCACATGGCGGATTTCGCATTGCAGGAGGTCGACGCCAACTCTGGGGCCCGGCGACATCATGTCGGTCACTGGCCCCAAGTACCTCTCAACGCGCTGAGAATTCTTGATTGTGTTGGTGAACGCAATGGCCCTGGTGGCCGCTTTCTGCGGATGAACCGCGCCGGTGACTCGGCCTTCGGCAACTCGGGTGGTCGGGTCGGCCAACGCATCCCAGCATCCGGCGAACTTCACCGCCTCCTTAGCGGTGATGGGCTGCAACCCTTCACCGACCTCGATGCTGTCCAAATTCTCAAGCACGGGATCCTCGGCCACGGCGATCACGAGCACCTGATAGTCGGTGAGGTATTCGCCATCTACGGCTTCGCCGAAGCCCATCCGGTAGAACTCCGGGCCATAGGTGTCCTCGTCATCCATTGAGTAGACGTCGAAGTCCCGCTCATGCTCGCTTGCTTTTGCCTTTAGCTGACTGGTGTAGAGGCGCGGGGTTGCTGTCATGTACAGACGCTTGTCGGACAGAACCTCATCCTCATCGTGGATCAGCGTGAACGCGCTGCCATTCTTCGATTCCTGAATCCCCGTAGTGCGATGGGCCTCGTCGCACAGCGCAAGGTCGAAGACTGGAGCGCCTTCGGCTTGGGCCTGGGCTACCAACTCCAACGACTGGTAGGTGCAGAAGACGGCCGTCATCGACTCGGGGTCGTCTTCTGAGAGCTTCTCGGCGATTTGTTCTGGGTCGGTGGTGACCGGCATGGCCAGCTCCGCCATGTCTGCGTCCTCGTCGTTGCGGCCGGCACGGGTGTCTGAGCAGATGCCCACATAACGGTGGGGGATGGCCGGATCGCGCTGGCGGGCCCACTCCCGCATGGTCTGGCCCATCAGGGCAATAGATGGCACCAAATACAGAACCCGACCACCCCGTCCGGCCATCTGCTCGGCAATCCACAGCGCCACCACCGACTTGCCGGTCCCACACGGCAGAATCAGCTTGCCCCGATCATGCTCCTCGAAACCAGCGACAACCTTTTGAACTGCCTCTGCCTGGAAGGGGTGGGGTTCGTAACGGGCGGGATCGAAAGTCAGCCTCTCAGGAGTGTCCAAGAACTCTGACCAGTCGGTCGGCCAGTTCTCGATTTCGGACTGGAACAAGACCTCGCAGCGAGGTGAGGTCTTGGACACCATCGTCTTGGCATGTGCTGTCAGCGACGACGTGACCACCAAGATTCGATTCTTGAATATGTCAGCGCTCGAGGCGGATATGAAGGAGTCCACCGCCGCCTTGTCGATCGACCCGGTGTCGTAGAACTTTGTTTGGATGGCGCACAGCCCTCCGCCCCATGCCTCGGTTTGCTCAGCCACCAAGTCGATCCCCACATCGTGGCCGTAGCCATGAGCCTCCCGTTCAGGCCACTCCATCCACTGCCAAACGGTCTTGAACCGATCCGGCCCGTATGCATCGGGATGACGCTGGAAGGCGTACTGCATCAAGCGCTCGAAGACCCGGCCTCGGTCCCCTGGATCGTGGTATCGGTTGCGGAGGCCCGCAAATAGCCCCTGATTTAGACCATCGTCACCGGGTGGTTGGGGGGGGGGGGGGGTCATTGCTGGGCCATGGTAGTAAACCAATGAATCGTTGCTGCTAGCCGAATTGTTCGGCTTGCCAGGCTCGGGCGGCTTTGAAGCCTTGGGTGCGGATGATGTGGCCGAACTCTTGGGCGGCGGGGGATTGGTGGGCGATGACGTTGTGCTCGCGGGCTGCCTCTTGGGCGGCGGTGTAGCCCATTAGCTCGAGGACTTTGTTGCATATGGCCTTGTTGGCGGCGGAGATGTCGTTGGGCACGGTGGCTGCCCTGCGGGCCAGGGCGTGGGTGTGCTCGGCCAACTCGTCGGCGGGCACCGCCTCCAGCACGAACCCAGCTTTGGCCGCGGTGGCGCCGTCGATCATGTCGCCGGTGAGCAGCAGGCGCTTGGCCCATTGGGGGCCGGCAAGGTAGGTCCACATGTGGGTGGACGGCGAGGCCATCGACCGCGCGATGGGGTAGCCGAACTGGGCGTCGGTGGCACAGACGGTCATGTCGGCGTGAAAGGCGATGTCGGTGCCCACCGCCAGGCAATAGCCGTGGACTGAGGCGATAATCGGGGTTCGCAGCCGCCACATATCCTCGAACCGCCGGAACGGCTCCACCAGGGCCAGCTCCTGCTCGAACGACCGGGAGTCGTAGTCCAGGTCGATCTCGTCGGGGTCGAGGTCGATGCCCGAACAGAACGCCTCGCCCGAACCCTGGACCACAATGGCGCCGACATCAGCCGCGGCGTCGGCCTCGGCCAGGGCGTCGAATAACTGGCCGAGCTGGGCCATGGTCAGGGCGTTGCGCCGCTGTGGGCGGTTCAGGGTGATGTAGCGGACCCGCTCCCGGTCCTCAGCAAGGATGGCGGGCTCAGATTCATGAGTCTCAGACACGGGGCCGACGGTAGCGCGCCTGCTGGCAGGCCGGGACCCGTCGTCCAAGAAGGCACCGCCAACCACCCGGCGGTAGCCTGGTTTCGTGGACGATCTCGGTTACATCCCCTTCGACTGCGACAACCATTACTACGAGGCGGCGGACGCCTTCACCCGCCATGTGGACCCCGCCATGCACCCGCGCTGCGTGCAATGGGCCGAGGTGAACGGCCGCCAGTACCACCTGGTAGGGGGCCAGATCAGCCACGCGGTGGTGAACCCCACTTGGGATCCGATCGCCCTGCCCGGCGCCATGCACGACTACTTCCGGGGCAATCCCGAGGGCCGCAACCCCGCGGAGATGCTGAGCAAGCGGGAGAAGCTGCCCCGCTACTACGTGGACGATCGGGACGCCCGGGTCGAAAAAGTACGCCAGCAAGGGCTCCAGTCGGTGTGGCTGTTCCCCACGCTGGGCGTGCTCTACGAGGAGCTCATCAAAGAGGACATCGAAGCGGTGTGCGCCTTGTTCGGCGGGTTCAACCGCTGGCTCGATGAGCAGTGGGGATTTGCCTACCGAGACACCATCTTCGCTGCCCCCTACATCGCCTTGGGCGACGTGGACTGGGCCTGCCAGGAGCTTGAATGGGCCATCGACAAGGGTGCCCGCACCATCGTGATGCGCCCTGCCGCGGTCTGGACAGCCGACGGCTTCATGTCGCCGGCCGACGAGCACTTCGACTCGTTCTGGGCTCGGGTGAACGAGTCGGGCATCTGCGCGGTGGTCCACGCCGGCGACAGCGGCTACACCACCCACGGCTACGACGTGGACGGGTTCGCCTCGTCGGGCATGGCCAAGGAGCGCAAGTACAAGCCCAGCATCAAGGCCTACAACATCGAGCGGGCCGCCTACGACTACCTGATCACCCTGTCGCTGGAAAAGCTGTTCGAGCGGTTCACCAACCTGCGGATCGCCTCGGTGGAGAACGGGTCGCAGTTCTTGAGCGACATGTTCCGCAAGCTGGGCCAGGCCACCCACAAGAGCATCGGCTGGTTCAAGGAGGATCCCTCCGAGCTGTTCCGCCAGCATGTGTGGATCAATCCCTTCTGGGAGGACGACGTGGCCGAGGTGGTCCACTACATGGGGGACGACCGGGTGATCTTCGGCAGCGACTGGCCCCACATCGAGGGGATGCCCCAGCCGCTGGACTACCTGGTGGAGCTCAAAGACAAGGGCTTCGACGACGCCACCAAGAAGAAGATCCTCCTCGACAACGTCACCGAGCTGAACCAGCTACAGCCCGTCTAACTCCTACAAACCGGGATCGGCAAACAGGGAGCACGTCATAGCCACCCAGAACTGTGCCTTGACGTAGCGGGTGCCTCTTGGGGATTTATGGGTGCTCATTCTTCAGTCGTTGTCGGTGATGGTGCCTTGGGCTTGGTTGTCGGCGAGTGTGGCGTGGGCGGTGTCGGTGAGGATCAGTTTGAGCACGAGTGTCTCGTTTCCTTCGCCGGGGGTGCGGTCGTCGATGAGGGAGACTTGGATGGTTTTTGTGGTGTCGCCGGGGGCGAAGGTGATCTGGCCCCAGTCGGGCCGGTAGTCGGCGTAGGGCATGGCGGTGCCGGGGTTGGCGGCGTAGTACACGGTCACCGTGGAGGTGGCGGCGGCGCTGAGCCTCACGGTGAACTCGACGGCGCCGTCGCCCTCTGCGGCGGTCGCGTCGTCCACTGTGATCGACGGCTTCGACGCCGGCGGCGGGGGGTTGTCGTCGTCGGCTATCGCGACCG
>JAJEIJ010000002.1:0-25628 GCA_022827725.1 Acidimicrobiia bacterium | reverse complement strand
TTTGCCCGGCGGTTCTCGACGGTTTCCGGCTGGAAAAACGCAACAGGCATCGGCTAGGAAAACGGCGATGAAGCACCCCCCCCCCCCCCCGCTGCCACATGTGTTCGCCTGGCACCGCGAACAGCGATGCCGGCCTGGCCTTTTGCTGCTTGGACGAGCTGATAGCCCAGGCCGAGACCGCAGCGCTTTCCGCCAACAGCCGCAAGACCTATAGAACTGGTTGGAACAGCTGGGCCCGCTGGGCAGCCGCAAATGGCCAAAAGATCGCGAAGGCCACCGTCAAGAACATCCAGCGCTGGCTGGCCGACCTCTACATGGAGGGGAAGAAACCGGCCACCCTGCGCACCTACCTAGCCGCGGTGGCCTACAAGCTCCGCAGCCGCGTCGGCGCCAACCCTGCCCGCGACCACCGGGTGCGGCTGCTTTTGGCCGGGCTGGCCCGAGATGCCGCTGAACGGGGCATCACCACCCGCCAGGCCAGCCCGCTGCGCCGAGAGCACATACAACGAATCGCAGCCGCCGTCTCCGCGCCGAGGCGCAACCAGCCTGGCGGTCGGCTAGAGACCCCCGAACAAGCCCGAGAACGCGCCGACGCCGACATCGCCATGCTCGCCGTCGGCCACAACGCTTTGCTGCGCTGTAGCGAACTCCTCGCCCTCACCTGGAACGACATCGACCACCCACCTGGCGGCGTACTGGCCACCATATCGATCCGCCGCTCCAAAACCGACCAGAACGGCGAAGGCGCCGCCGTTGCCATTTCCGAGTACGCATCGCAAGCCCTCGCCCGCCTGAGAAAAGCAGGCGCCGATCCCGATGCCCGCATATTCGATTTCTCGCCCAGCACCGCCCGCCGCCGCATCAAAGCAGCAGCCCGAGACGCCGGCATCGACCCCGCTGGCATCTCCACCCACTCCCTGCGCGTGGGCATGGCCCAAGACCTCGCCGCCTCAGGCATCAACATGAGCGGCCTCATGCTCGCAGGCCGATGGCACAGTCCCAAAACGGCCGCCCTCTACATCCGGCGCGTACAAGCCCAACACACCCCCGCCGCCCAACACCTCAAAACCCAACAGCCCCTGATCCCCTGTTGCTGATGTCTCCCCTGTTGCCCAGACTTCCTTCTCAAAGGCGCCGATTCTGCAACTCTCGCAGCTAGCCCTGCCCCGATGGGCGGACGACGGCGGCCACCTGCGACAGCAAGCCGTTGATGAACCCCGCGGAGGCAGGAGTGGAGTACTCGTGGGCCAACTCCACTGCTTCGTTGATGATCACTGCCACAGAGATATCGGTGCTGTGGGCGAGCTCAAAGCTGGCCAAGCGCAGAATGGCCCGATCGAGTGCCGGCATCCGGGCCACCGGCCATCGTTCGGAGAACTCCTCCAAGCGGGCGTCGATTTCGTCTTGGTGCTCGGCCGCCCCGCTCACCAGCGTGTGGGCGTAGGGGTCGAGGGGCAATTCTTGGTCGGCCAGCAGCTCAGCCATGTCCACGCCCTTGGCCTCGGCCTCATAGAGCAGGCCCAGCGCTCGTTCCCTCACTTGGCGGCGCTGTGACCCGGCAACCAGCGGATCGGGCGAGCTCATTTGTCACCGAGGAGTCGTCGAGGGTGCCGGAATGCTCAAGCCCGGCTGATGTATTCGCCGCTGCGGGTGTCCACCTTGATCCGCTCGCCCGGGTTCAAGAACAGGGGCACCTGCACCACCAGGCCGGTCTGGCAGGTGGCCGGTTTGGTGGCCCCCGACACCCGGTCGCCCTGGACGCCGGGCTCGGTTTGGGCGATGTCCAGCTCCACTGCGGCGGGCAGGTCGGTGCCCACGATCTCGGTGCCGAACATGCCAAGGATCACCGAGTTGTTCTCCACCAGATAGTCGACCGCGTCGCCCAGCACGTCGGCGCCCACGTAGATCTGCTCGTAGGTCTCGCTGTCCATGAACACGAAGCTCTCGCCGTCGGAGTACAGATATTGCATCTCCCGGCGGTCGATGTTGGCCCGCTCCACCTTCTCCCCTGCCCGGAACGTGCGGTCTACCACGGCGCCGGTGCGGGCGTTCTTCAGGGTGGTGCGCACGAACGCCCCGCCTTTGCCCGGCTTGACGTGCTGGAACTCGACCACGTTGAACAGGCCGTCGTCGAGGTTCAGCGTCATGCCGTTCTTGAGGTCGTTGGTGGTGATCGTGGGCATGGCCAAAGTTTGACCCACCCAGTCCCCTCAGGCCACAGCGAGCGTCTTGGGCGAGTGGGTCAGCCGTCGGGCGCCGTCTTCGGTCACCACCACGGTGTCTTCCACCCGGGCCCCGCAGAATCCGGGAAGATAGATCCCGGGCTCCACGGTGATCACCTGGCCCACCTCCAGTACCTCCGTGGCGGTGGCCCGCACCCAGGGCTGTTCGTGAATGTCGAGCCCCACACCGTGGCCGGTGCCGTGGACGAAGGCATTGCCCCAACCGTCGGCTTCGATGCGATTCCGACAGGCCTTGTCCACATCGGAGATGGGAGTGCCGGGCACCACCTGCTCCACCCCGAGTTGCTGGGCGTCCCTCACGGTCTCGAACACCCTTTTGGCCTCGGGATCGGGCTCGCCCACCGCCATGGTGCGGGTCATGTCGGAGCGGTAGCCGTCGACCACCGCGCCCATGTCCACAATCACCAGCTCGCCCGACCCGATGGGGCGCTCGGTGGGCCTGATGTGGGGCAGAGCGGCATTCGGGCCCGCGGCCACGATGGTGGTGAAGGCGCTCGTTTCTGCCCCCCGGCGTCGAAAGGCAGTGTCCAACGCCAATGCCACTTCCTTCTCGGAGGGGCCGTCGGCCAGCATGGGGCGAACTTCGGCCAACGCGGCATCGGCGATGGCGGCAGCCTTCGCCATCCGATCGAGTTCGCCGTCGTCCTTGATCTGTCGGGATTGCTCCACCACACCGGTGGTGGGCACCAGCTCAGCGCTGAACCACTCGGCGTACTGGCGCTGGGTGGCCCAGCTCACCGAGGCCGCCTCCAAGCCGATTCGACCCGCGCCGGCGGCGGCCGCGGCCAGTATTTCCTTGGGGGCGTCGTTGGTGATCTCGATTCGGACCTCCACACCGGCCCGATTGGTTTCAGACTCAGCCTGCTCGGCGTAGCGGCGGTCGGTCACCAGCACCAGCTCGTCGGCGCCGAGCCAGACCAGACCGGCCGAGCCGGTGAACCCGGTGAGGTAGCGGACATTGACCAGGTTGGCAACCAGCAGCGCGTCGCACTCCGCCTCGGCCGCCGCGGCCCGAACCCTCTCCGACCGTCCGGCGACATCCATGGGGACGAGGGGTTGGGAGACCTGAGGCTCGCTCATGACAGCAATCGGGCCACCGCTTCCACCGCCAACTCGTAGCCGTGGCCGCCGAAGCCCACAATGGTGCCGGTGGCCACCGGGCTCACCACCGAAGTGTGGCGCCACGGCTCTCGAGCATTGGGGTTTGACAGGTGCAGCTCCACCACCGGACCCTCGAAGGCGGCCAGGGCATCGTGGATGGCCCAGGAATAGTGGGTGAAAGCGCCGGGATTGATGATGATGGCCGCACACCGCCCCCGAGCCTGGTGGATGTGGTCGATGAGGGCAGCCTCGTCGTTGGACTGGTGGTGCTCGATGGAGAGCCCAAGGCGATCAGCGGTAGTACCCGCAGTGGCCACATGGTCGTCCAGGGTGTCGGTGCCGTAGACCTCGGGCTCTCGATCGCCGAGCAGATTCAAATTGGGCCCCGACAGGAGAAGGATTATCTGGCTCATCTGATGGCCTCCAGTGTTTCTCGCAGCAAGGCAGGTTCCAACCCGGTAACCGGCTGGATGCCTTCGGGGCCGTCCAGCATGAAGGTAACCCCGTCTACCGCCTTCTTGTCCCGGCTGAACAGTGAGACGAGGGCGTCGGCATCGGCATCGGCACCGGCAGGCAGCCGGGTGGACAAGTCGTAGTCGCCCACCACCTGGCGGTGCTCGGCTACCCGATCAACACCGATGCGTCCGGCCCGGTGGGCCAGCTCGGCGGCGTAGACCAAGCCGACCGCCACCGCCTCACCGTGGCGGAGGTCGTAGCCACCGTGGGCTTCGAGGGCGTGGGCCAAAGTGTGGCCGTAGTTGAGCACCGCCCGGCGACCGGACTCGCGCTCATCAGCTGCCACCACCTCGGCCTTGATCTCCACGCAACGGGCGATGCGCTCCACCAGGCCCAGGGCGTGCAGGTCGGCGTCGGCAATGAAGTGGTACTTGGCCATCTCCCCCAGCCCCGACCGCATCTCCTCGGGGGGCAGGGTTGCGAGCGCCTCGGTGTCGCACAGCACCGCGGAGGGCTGCCAAAACGCGCCCACCAGGTTCTTGCCCTCAGGAAGGTTCACGCCGGTCTTGCCCCCCACCGAAGCGTCGATCTGGCCCAACAGGGTGGTGGACACATACACCACCCGGATGCCCCGGTGGTAGACGGCCGCAGTGAAACCGGCCAGGTCGGTGACTGCGCCCCCGCCCACGGCGACCACCGCGTCACGGCGGGTGAGCCCCCACTGAGCGAACTCCCGGCACAGCTCCTCCACCGCTCCCATCGTCTTGATGTGCTCGCCGTTGTCGGTAATGAACACCCGGTGCTCAATACCAGGATCGACAGTGATGCCGGCATCGGCCACCGCCGCCTGGGTGACCACCGCCACCCGCTTCGCGTCGCCAGGCACCACTTGGGACAGGCAGTATCGAACGCCGGGACCCACCCAAACGTCGTAGGACCGCTCCCCCAGCTCGATCGGAACCCGGATTGCGCTCTCCAGGCCAACACCGGTTTCGGCAGTCATCGGGCCGACACTGGCCGGGGCCGGACTCGCCTGATCTGCTCGGCGACTTGCTCGGCCTCCAAGCCATCCACATCAACGACCTCGTTGGCCGCTTCCGCGTAGAGTCCGGCTCGAGCCGCGCTGATGGCCTCCAGATCGACCACCGGGTCTTCGCCCAAGAGCGGCCGGTTCTCGCCAGCACGGACCCGCTGGCCCAGGGTTTCGACGGTGGCCCGGAGCCAGCAGACCCAGGCTCGATCCCGCAGAAGTTCTCGGTTCTCGGCCCGCAGCACCGCTCCCCCACCGCAGGACACCACCAGTGGCTGTGGAGAGGCCAAACAGGCCACCAGCTCCGACTGCTCCATGTCGCGGAAGCGGTCCTCGCCGTCAGCCTTGAAGATCTCAGGTATGGACCGACCTTGGCGCTCTTCGATGGCAGCATCCAGATCCACAAACCGCAGCCCCTCCGACTGCGCGAGCCAGAACCCTGCCGTCGATTTTCCCGACCCCATCATCCCGATGAGGGCCACATGGGGCCTACTTTCCACAACGCGATACTACAAGTGGGCCGCCGCCACTCTGAGCGCACTTATCGGCATCGGCATCGGCTTCAAGGAACGGGGTCAGCTCCCTGTGTAAACGGCCAGCACAACGGCCGCGGCGGCCACGGCCATGGACGGAGCAAACGGAAAGACCGTGGGGCGGGGGTTGTCAGGATCGGCCAAGGGATCGGGCAGGAGTTCGATGCCCCACTTCCGGATTCCCCACACGATCACGCCCATGACCACCCCAATAAGCGAGGCCAAACCGAAGGCCAGCAGCACGGCCAGCAGCGACTGGCCGTAGCCGGAACCCACCCATCCAAGGACCAGGCCCACCGGCAGAGCCAGTTTCACGTCACCCCACCCGAGACTGCCCCTTGATGCCGAGTGCAAGATGGCCATGATGCCGCCATAGAGTCCGGCGGCGGCAAACGCCTGTCCGATGGCCCCGGGCTCATGTCGCAGCAGCGAGATGAGGGTCATAAGCAACAGCAGGACCAGCACGGCGGGGAACACAATGGCGTTGGGGATGCGGTAGTGGAACAGATCTACGGTGGTGACTCCTGCCAAGGCGACGAACAGCACCCATACCGGGACCACATCCCAGGTGGTGCCCATTAGGCCGCCCGCGATGCCCAGGGACAGAGCGGTGAGCGCGGTAACCATCACCCGCAAAGATCGGCTGTTGCGCACTTGGAATTTCCAGAGGACCGGGAGAAGGCGCCGACCGGCGACGAAGCCGATGGCCAGCCCGGCGATCACCATCGCCGCTTTGCTCACGGCCTGCCTTCGGCCGCTGGGCTCATCTGCCCCGGAGCGCCGCGGTGGCCGCGGCGGTCATGGCATTCACCGGTGGCTCGGAACCGGTCCATATCCGAACGGCGTGGGCGGCCTGGTGTACCAGCATGCCCACCCCGTTGGACGCCGGCACGCCTCTGCTATGGCATTCGGCCAGCAGCGGAGTTTGGAGCGGGTTGTAGACCAACTCGGCCACATGCTGTTGGGGGTGGAGCAGGTCGGGATCAATGGGCAGCTTGCCCGCGCCCTCGGTTTCGGCCATCCCCACCGGGGTGGCGTTCACCACCAGTTGGTACCTCCCAACGTCGGTTGGCCTCGCCGTTGTGCCCACCGATCCAGCCAGCGCCGCGGCCGATGCCGCCGGCTCGGGCCGACGGGCTATCACCGCCACCTCGCCTACCCCCCGGCGGGCCAATTCGGCCACCACCGCCCGGGCCGCCCCGCCCGCGCCCAGCACCGCGCATCCGATCCCGGCCAGCTCCACCCCGTCGGCGAGCAGGGCGTCGCAGAATCCGGCCCCGTCGGTGTTGTGGCCGATCAGCCGAGCGCCATCGCTACTCACGCAGTTCACCACCCCCAAGGCCGCCGCGGCGGGACTCAGCTCATCTGCCGCCGCGGCCACATCGGCTTTGTGGGGCATGGTCACCGACAACCCGGCCATGCCCTGGGCCCTCATATGGTCGAGGGCCTTGCTGGCATCGCCAGGAAGCACTTCGAAGGCGGCGTAAATCCAATCCAGGCCCAACTCGTCGAACGCGGCCTGGCAGATCGTCGGGGACAGGGAGTGCCGTACCGGATAGCCGATCACTCCGGCCGCCACCTCCGTGCCGGCTGGCACCCCGATTGGGGTCAGCATCCCAGGCTCCGTTCTCCACCGGCCATGGCGGTCAGCATCCCAGGTCTTTCTCCCGGCAGATGGCCACCGCTTCTTCGTGCTCCTCGAAGGTGACGCTGAAGGTGTGGGCGCCGGGCACGGGATCGTCGGTGCGGGCGTAAAACTGCCAGAAGCCGTCGGCAGGGTTCAACGCCGCCTCGAGCGACGCCCGACCGGGAGCGGCGATTGGACCGGGCGGCAAGCCGGTTCGGTTGTACACGTTGTAGGGATTGTCCACCCTCAGGTCCGACAAGGTCAACGGTTCAGAGGGCTTGTTCAGCGCGTAGCGCACCGCGGCGTCGATCTGGAGCGGCATTCCCAGGCCCAACCGGTTGTAGATCACCCGGGCTATCTTGGCCCGGTCTTCATCTATGAGGGCCTCCTTTTCGATCAGCGAGGCCACGATGACGACTTCGTAGGGACTCAGACCCACCGTTTCGGGAGCGGTATCCAGGCCCACATCATCGGCCACTAGGTCGAACTGGTTGATCATGCGGACAACGAGGGCGGCCTCGTCTTCGGCGGTGGCCGCGTCGAGCAGATAAGTGTCGGGGAAGAGCATTCCCTCCAACGTGCTGGTGGACGGCTGATAGTCGGATCGCAAGGGTGGGAAGGCCAGGGCGCGGGCCAACTCGTCGGCGTCGAAGGTGGGAAGCTGATCCAACAACTGGCTTTGCATCTGGACCAGCGTGAGGCCTTCAGGCACCAACACCCGCAAGGAATCCTCCACTGGCCCGGAGGCGGGACCGGCCAAGAGCACGTCTTTGGCCCGCCATACCGCCATATTCTCATTCAGGATGTAGTTGCCGGCCTGGAAGTCACCGGCGTCTTTGTAGCGCAGGTAGTAGCGGAACACCGTGGAGTTGGGCACCACACCCTCGTCTTCGAGAATGCGGGCGATGTCGTTGATCGACGCCCCTTGGGGGATGCTGACCACCAATTCCGAACCCTCCTCACCGGGGGGGTCGAGCCGGTCATCGATCCAACCCTTGATCAACAGCGAGGCGATCAGCACAACCACGCCCAACAGGCCCAGCAGGATGACGACCCGGGTTAGGGTGGAGGTTCTCCGAGGCAACCAGTCCCAGTCTTGCGGATCATCGCCCTCCGACAAGATCACCGGCGGCTTATAGCCCGCCTTCGGGTCGTCGCTCATCGCTGGCCCTTCGAGCCGGAAGCGTCCAGCCAGCCCTGGAGTATGACCGATGCGGCCACCATGTCAACCCGTTGGCGACGGGCCTTGCCGCTAAGCCCCGACTCAGCCAGAGCCCGCTCGGCAATGGCAGTGGTGAACCGCTCGTCGTGGGTGAATACCGGCACGGCCAGCGCCGCCTCCAGTTCCCCGACTTCTTGCTCTGCGGCCTGAGCGGCTGGACCGGCGCTGCCGTCCAGCGAGAGGGGAAGGCCCACCACCACCACCCCGGCCTCATACTCGGCAACCAGCTCGGAGATCCGCTGGTGGTCTCGGTTTCGACTGCCAGAGCGCTCGATGACGGTGATGGGACTGGCCACCCGGCCTTCGGCGTCGGAAACAGCCACTCCGATGCGGCGCTCGCCGAGGTCGATGCCCAGCGCCCTTGCCCCCATCAGCCGCCAATGCCAGCGGCGGCTCGCACTTGGTCGAGGGCTTCTGCCAGCCGCGACGGATCCCGGCCGCCGGCGATGGCCAACTTGGCATCTCGGCCTCCGCCACCGCCGATGGTGGCAGCCGCTTCGGCGATCAACTCGCCCGCGTTCAGGTCGCAGTCGGCGGCCACCGCGGCAACCAGGGCCGCCCCGCCTCCCTCGGGAGCGGCCCCGAGGACGACGGCATTCACGCCGGGGCGATCTCGGGTGGCAATGGCCAGGTCGCGCAACTGCCCCCGGTCCAACCCATCGACTGCGGCCACAACCACCCCGTCGACGGCCTCCTGGGCCAAATCCCCCGACTGATCAGACGATGCCGCCTTGCGCAGCTCGGCCAGATCGGCTCGGAGGCTCTTGATCTCGGCCATGCGCTTGTCGGCCCCCGCCAACAGCTGATCGATGGGCACGCCCAAGCGCTCAGCCGCCTGGGCCAACACCTGTTCCCGCTCAGTGAGCATTTCGACTGGGCGGGTGCCGCTCACCGCCTCGATACGGCGGATATTGGCCCCGATCGAGCCCTCAGAGATGATCTTGACCGGACCGATGTCGCCCAAAGCCCGCACATGGGTGCCTCCGCACAGCTCGATGGAGTGCGGCCCGGCCTCGAGCACCCGCACCCGGTCTCCGTACTTGTCGCCGAAAAAGGCGATGGCTCCGGCCTCGGTGGCTTCGGCCATCGACGTCTCATAGTTGCGGGTGGCGGGGTTGTCCAGAATGTCGGCGTTGGCCAGCCGCTCGATCTCGGCAATCTGCTCGTGCGTCAGCGCCTCAAAGTGGGTGAAGTCGAAGCGCAGCCGATCGTCGGCCACCAGCGAGCCCTGCTGCTTGACGTGGTCGCCCAAGGTCTCCTTCAACGCCCAGTGCAAAAGGTGGGTTGCCGTGTGGTTGCGCCGAATGGCGGCCCGGCGGTCGGCGTCGATAGCTGCTATCACCGTCTGTCCGACGGTGATCTGACCGTCGATGGCCGTCACATGGTGCAGGTGGAGATCGGGCACCACATAGGTGGTGTCGGACACCTCGGCTCGCCCGGTGGCCGACGTGATGGTGCCGGTGTCGCCCACCTGGCCACCGGCCTCGGCATAGAACGGAGTTCGGTCCAAGACGATGCCATCGTCGGTAACGGCCAATACCACCGCTTCGGTGGTGTCGAAGTCCCGGCCGATGAACTCGGTGGGACCGTGTTCGGCCACCAGCGCGGCATAGGACGAAACGTCGGCTGCGGTGGCGTGCCGGGCGTCGAAGTCCTCGCGGGCTCGGGAGCGCTGGCCCTCCATGTGCTGGTCGAAACCAGCCCGGTCTACTTCCACTCCCCGTTCCCGGGCTGTCTCCTCGGTGACCTCGACCGGGAAGCCATAGGTGTCGTGCAAGAGGAAGGCCAGGTCGCCGGGCAAGGCCTCGTCTTCGCCCAGGCGGTCGATGGCGTCGTCCAAGATCTGGGATCCCTGGGCGAGGGTGGTCCGGAAGCCCTCCTCCTCGCGGGCCACCACATCTCGAACGAAGCTGTGGTTGGCCGCGATATCGGGATAGTCCGGGCCCATGATGTCGACCACTTTGTCGACCAACTTGGGGGTAACCACTTCGGTGACCCCAAGCATGTAGGCCCGGCGGATGGCGCGGCGCATGATGCGGCGCAGCACGTAGCCCCGATCCTCGTTGGATGGGAACACGCCGTCGGAGATGAGGAAGGTCATGGTGCGGGCGTGTTCGGCCAGTATCCGCAGGGTGACGTCGCTGTGCTCGGCCGCACCGAGCTTCACGCCGGTCACCGCGGAGGCTTCGCCCACCAATTCGGCCATCTCGTCGATGTCGAATACCGACTCCACCCCCTGGATCAGGGTGAGAATCCGCTCCAGGCCGGCCCCGGTGTCGATGCTGGGTTTGGGCAGGGGAACCTGGCCGTCGGGACGCTGGTCGAACTGCATGAACACCAGGTTCCAGAACTCCAGGAACCGCTCGTCCCCGCCGTGAGCCGGGCCGCCGTCGGGGCCGAACTCCGGCCCCTTGTCGAAGAAGATCTCCGAGCAGGGGCCGCACGGGCCGGTGTCGGCCATGCGCCAGTAATTGTCCTCGTCCATCCGCTGGATTCGGTCGGGAGACACACCGGCCACGTCCCGCCAGATCTCCGCGGCCTCATCGTCGCTGAGGTGGACGGTGATCCACAGCCTGTCGGGGTCGAAGCCCAGACCCTCGGTGACGAACTCCCAGGCCCAGTCGATGGCCTCGGTTTTGAAGTAGTCGCCGAAGCTGAAATTGCCCAGCATCTCGAAGAAGGTGAGATGGCGGCGGGTGCGGCCGATCTCGTCGAGGTCGTTGTGCTTGCCGCCGGCCCGCACGCACTTCTGGACGGTGACGGCCCGGGGATGGGGGGACGCCTCCTCGCCGAGGAAGTAGGGCTTGAACGGCACCATCCCGGCCACGGTGAACAACACCGTGGGATCGCGGGGAATGAGGCTGGCCGACGGCAGCACGGCGTGGCCCCGCTCGCCAAAGAAGGAGGTGAATGCGTTGCGGATCTCCTGAGCTCGCTTGGGGGTCAAGACGCCTTCCTATCGACCCGGCGGATCGTCGAGGGCCCGACGGGCGATCTCGGCCCGATAGCGCCGGACCGCGGCAGTCCCCTCCGCCAAGGCGGCCCGGGCTTCAGAGGCAGCCGCCTTGACGCGGGCGCTGGCACCAGAACTCGGCCTGATGGGAACCGCTCGCTGGGCGGCCTGGCGCAGCTTGCGGCGCACATACGACGCTCCGGCCGCGCCGGCACCAGCCCCGGCGGCAAACCACACGAGTCGCTTGGGCATCAGCTCTCCTCGCTGTCGTTGGTGTCTGTTTTCCGATCCATCATTCTCCGGCCAATCTCCCTTTCGGCACCGTGTTGTGAAGGATGGTAATAGCGCTGATCCTCAAAGCGATCGGGGCGATATTGCTGGCTCACCCAGCCCTGGGGATCATCATGAGGATACACGTAGCCTGCGCCGTGCCCTAGGCCGGCCGCCCCCGGGTAATGGGCGTCTCGGAGGTGGGATGGCACCTCACCGCTGCCGTCGCCGGCGTCGGCCCGGGCCCTTCCCAACGCGGTGGTGACCGTGTTCGACTTGGGGGCGGTGGCCAGATACACCACCGCGTGGGCCAGATTGAGCTGCGCTTCGGGCAGGCCGACGTACTCCACCGCCCGGGCGGCGGCGTCGGCCACCACCAAGGCCTGGGAGTCGGCCATGCCGATGTCCTCAGAGGCCAGAATCACCATCCGGCGGGCAATGAACCGAGGATCCTCCCCCGCCTCCAGCATTCGCGAAAGCCAGTACAGCCCGGCGTCGGGGTCGGATCCCCGCAGGCTCTTGATGAACGCGCTGATGATGTCGTAGTGCTCGTCGCGGCCGTAGCGGACCGCGCTCGCCCCCAGGGCGTTCTCGGCGTCGGACAGGGCGACGCGGGGAGGATCGTTGTCCTGGGCTGACGCCAGGGCCACGGCCACCTCCAGGCTGGTCAGGGCCTGGCGGCCGTCTCCCGCAGCCTGGATCGACAGGTGATCCAAGGCATCGTCGTCGGCTTCTGCGCCCTCAGCCGCCAGCCCCCGGCGCAGCAGTTCGTCCAGCGCATCGCCGTCGAGGGGCTCGAGGCGGAACAGGGTGGAGCGGGACCGCAGCGGCGGGTTCACCTCGAAGTACGGGTTCTCGGTGGTCGCCCCGATCAGGGTGATGAGCCCAGACTCCACTGCGGGCAGCAAAGCGTCCTGCTGGGCCCGGTTGAACCGGTGCACCTCGTCGAGGAACAGGATTGTGCCCTGATCGTGCTGGCCGAGGCGGTCGCGGGCCGAGGCGATCACCTCCCGCACATCCTTGACGGTGGCCGTCACCGCGGATAGCTGGATGTAGGCCCGAGCAGTGGTACCGGCCACCAGCCGGGCGATAGTGGTTTTGCCGGTGCCCGGCGGCCCCCACAAGATGGCCGATGACAAGCGGTCCGACTCGATGAGCCTGCGAAGCGGCTTGCCCCGGCCGAGCAGGTGTTCCTGGCCGACTAACTCGTCCAGGCTCCGGGGTCGGAGCCGATCGGCCAGGGGCGCAGTTTTGGCCAGGCGCTCACCCGCGGCGGCGGCAAACAGATCGTCGCTCATCGCCATCCGGCCCGGCTGTGGCGCACCATTTGCCTACCCGGCAGCGGCGGGGGGCGGAAGCACGCGCAAGCCGAGCTCGTCGAGGTGACGGTCGGCGATCGGGGTCGGCGAGTTGGACAGCGGGTCGGCGCCCGACTGGGTCTTGGGGAAGGCGATCACTTCTCGAATGTTCTCTTCTCCGGCCAGGATGGCCACCAACCGGTCGATCCCGAAAGCGAACCCGGCGTGGGGCGGGGCGCCGTAGCGGAAGGCGTCGAGAAGAAAGCCGAATCGGGTCTCGGCCTCGTCGTCGCTGATGCCGAGTGCCCGGAACACCGCCCGCTGGATGTCGGGGCGGTGGATCCGCACGCTGCCCGAACCCAGCTCCCAGCCGTTGAGCACCAAGTCGTAGGCCTGGGAGCGCACCCCCAACAGATCCTCGCCCGAACCGTCCAACAGTCCCACATCATCAGGATGGGGCATGGTGAACGGGTGGTGGGCGGCAATGGGCCGGCCCTGATCGTCGATGGACTCGAACAGCGGGAACTCGGTGACCCACACGAAGTGCAGGCCTCCCTCGGTGACGGGCGGTCGGCCCAGCTCCAGCCGAAGCAAGCCGAGGATGTCGCGCACCTTTGAACGGCGGTCGGCGATCAACAACAGCAAGTCTCCGGGCTCCGCCCCCATGGCCGGACCGAGTGCGGCCTGCTCCTGCTCGGACATGAACTTGGTCAACGCGCCGTCCAGAGTGCCGTCGTCACCCACCCGGAACCAGGCCAGGCCCTTAGCCCCCCACTGCTGGCATTTGCGGGTGAGCTCGTCGATGGCATTTCGGCCCAGGCTCTCGCTTCCCCCCTTGTGGTTGATGCCCTTGACGCACTCCACCTGGAAGACCTTGGCCTCGGTATCCTCGAACAACTCGGTCAGCTCGATTAACTCCAGGCCGAAGCGCACGTCGGGCTTGTCGGAGCCGAACCGCTCCATGGCATCGGTCCAGGTCATGAAGATGGGTTCGTCGGGACGGGTGCCAGTGACCGCCTCCACCGCGGCGGCAACTGCCTCGGTGATGAAGGCCATCACCTCGTCTTGGCCCGCGAAGCTGGCCTCGGCATCGAGCTGCATGAACTCGAACTGCCGGTCAGCCCTGAGATCCTCGTCGCGAAGGCAGCGGGCGATCTGGTAGTAGCGGTCGAGTCCCCCCACCATGCAGAGCTGCTTGAAGATCTGGGGCGACTGGGGCAGGGCGTAGAAGCGGCCGGGGTGCAGACGGGACGGCACCACGAAGTCGCGGGCCCCCTCGGGGGTGGAGGCCACCAGCATGGGAGTCTCGATCTCAGTGAAGCGCTGCCCCTCCATCGAGCGGCGGATGGCGCTGTTGACCGTGGCCCGAAGCACCAGGTTGCGCTGGAGGCGCTCTCCCCGCAGGTCGACGTAGCGGTAGCGCAGGCGCACGTTCTCGTCCACCTCGGTGCGGGAGTGCAAAGGGAACGGCGGGGGCTCGGCGGCCGACAGAACATCTACCTGACAGTCGCCGATTTCCACCTCGCCGGTGTCCAGCTTGGAGTTGACGGTGCCCTCGGGCCGAGGCCGCACCGTGCCGCTGATGCGGACCACATATTCCGAGCGCAGGTCGTGGCGCTCGTCCACCACGCACTGGATCACCCCGGTGCGGTCCCGCAGGTCGATAAACGCCAGATTCTCGCCGTGCTCCCGGCGCCGGTCCACCCATCCGCACACCGATACCTCTCGGCCGATGTCGTCGGCGCGCAATTCGCCGCAATAGTCAGTTCGCATTGCGCAGCCAGCCCCCAAAGCAATTGTCAGTCCTCACTTTGTCCTCTCACATCGTTGTTCCGCGGTCCCCATGGGCAGTTGGAGCAAATGGGCCACGAACTCCGATGCTATCGCTGCCAAGCGACTGCTCCCCATCTCCCAGGAGCTCGGAGATGTCGGCACCGCAGCGGCGGTATTCGCGTTCGATTGCTCCCCATCTCCCAGGAGTCCCGCCTGCACAACCTGCGGTAGCCGCGGGAGTCTCTGTTTCCCTCACAACGATGCCAGTCATCGACCACCGTTCAGTTCAGGAGCACGGAGTTGATGTGTCTTGGTTGCCAGGTGTCAGTTCCAGTGTCGGGAAATGCCTCAGGCGGCGGGACAACTCTGTGCTTGCCAGTTCGCCGATCGTGTTCCACCTGATAGTGGCGGTCATGAATGTCTCCGTGGCAGTCGTTGCACACCAGCACAAGGTTGGGATAGTCGGTTTTGCCGTTGTTCTTCCAATGTTGGATGTGGTGGGCGAAGCTGCGGTTGGCATCGGCACCGCAGCCCACACACGCCTTGTCACGCACCATCAGCGCAATTCTCTGGGCGTCGCTGGCACAACGGCGCCGCCGTCCCAACCAGAGGTCCTGAGTTCTGGCGTTGAACACCGCCGGAAAGATGTCCGCCTCGCACGCCATTTTGACCAGCTCGCCAGCCGGAAGCGGTGTGCCGTCTGAGATGCGGGCGTTGGCCAACTCTCTGCGGCTGGCGTCGTAGTCGGCGACTAGGACCAGCGCGATGCCCGCGGCCCTGCCCTTTTCGGGATGCAAGATCAGTTCTGCCAATGCATCGGCGGCGCGCTGGGAGTGGGTGCGCCGGGCCTTGGGGTCTTCGGCACGCCATAGCTCCCGCTCCTTGTCAGCCAGCGCTCCTGCGATGTGATTGCCGGTAATCGGGTCGAATTCGGCATTGAGCACGTACATGCCGGTGTCCCCGCTTTGGAACAGGCGGGCTGAGCGCTTCTGCTTTCGCCTGTCGTGGATCGACTGTCCGTCGTCGCCCGATAACTCGTGCTGTTGGCGCTTGACGGTCTTGGCCAACTCGTCATAGGTCTGGGTCCTGGCGGCCTCCACGAGCTCTCGCTCGTCAATCGGTCCCTCAGATGAAGCCCGGGCGATCAGCCGCGCATGGTCCGCAGGTACCTCTCCAGACGCCAGAGCCTCAGAAGTCATGGCCAATCCAGCAAGCCGCTCAGCCGCCTTCACGTCGTGGTGAGCCTTAGAGGGAGACGATCGAAGCACATCGCGGGCCATCTTCTTCGCACCAGCGGTGTCATGACGGCGAGCCATCTCGGCCATTGTCTGGGCCTTCAACGCCTCAAGTTGCGACTCAGCCTCGCCCAGCAGTCCCAACCGCCCACGCAAACCGACATCAGACAACCCGGCCACATCCACGTGATCGACGCAAACCGCCGCCCCGCAGCCTCCATTGACCGCAGTCTCAATCCCGGCTTGACCAGAGAGAACTGGCGAAAACTCCATTCATGTATTCTACCGGCAGCGGTGACAATATCACCTTGAATTATTGAAGAACTCGAGCCACTCTTCGGTGTGGTCTTCGGCTGTTGACGGCGGCACCGGCACTTCAATGTGAGCGTCGGGTTCGTAGGCTATTCGAGTCTCCTTGACTATTTCTACAGAACCGAACAGTTCCACTGCTTCCTGGCGTTCTTCTTCGCTTAACCCGGCGCCGAAGTTCTCCGACTCGGCAATGGCGCCGAACAAACCCGACATGTCTTCCTTCTCCCATAGAACGCTTAGCAGACCCCGCTCATCGACTTCGATCACCACTTCAACCATGTTGGTTTCGTAGACCTGGAGAATGGCTTCGGTCAATTCATCAAGATCTGTGGACGAGCCAAGCCCAAATTCGTTGAAATCGGCAGCGAACGAACGGGCGTCAGCTTCAACATTTCCGCCCTGAGCCTGAATGAGCCTCGCAGAGGTAGTCGTGCCGACGAAAGTAAGGGGATCTGTGGAAGTCTGCTCAATCGTGATCAATGCCGCTGGCAGACTCACCGCCATCTCGCTCAAATTGGGGGTCGAAGCACCCGCTACTGCTTCCATCAACTCGGGGCTGTCTGCGTCAATGGCGGTCAAATCTATGAAGGACACTCCGGGTACAGACGGCCCCTGAATCGTATTAGGGCTCGCGTCCACCAGCCGCTGAATGCTGCTGATATCGAACACAACCCGATCATCGTCGATCCACATCTCAAATGCGGCATCGTCTAGCTCAAGAGAAAACAGCCCCAACATCGCCCCAACGTCAAACCTGTAATACTCCCGCTCTGAGGTCACGACACCAACTCCCAGGGGAGCTTGCTCATCAAGGTCAGCAGAGATCTCAGCCCCTGCCAGCTTAAATGTCACGCCCGCTGACAGGAATACTCGGTAGTTGGACGCTTCCGCCGTGTCGGCCAGCGCCGCGCTCAGAACCCCGATCGTATTCACGCTGGTGTCGTCGGGGCCGCTGCCGCAACCTGTGGCAAGCAGCGCAACAGCAACCGAAGCCGCCAGCGTTCGGCGAAACCTAGCCCCCACTAGAGCTTGCCGCCTTCGGCTAGCTTCGCGGCCAATTTGGCCACCACTTCGGAGCGGGAAACACTTGTCTGGCCCCCGCCTGAGCGGAGGTCGCGCAGGGTGACTGCGCCTGATGCCAGTTCGTCGTCGCCCACCAGCAGGGCCAGACGGGCGCCCGAGCGGTCGGCCACCTTCATCTGGGCCTTCATGGAGCGGGCGTCGAACGCCCGGTCGGCGGAGATGCCGTGGCGGCGCAGTTCGAAGGTGAGGTCTCGTCCGGCGTCGCCGCCGGTCACGTCCACCACGAACACGTCCACCCCTCCGGCGGTCTCGGTGAGAGCGTCTTCTGCGTCGGCGGCCAGCAGGATGCGCTCGATGCCTGCGCCGAAGCCCACCCCGGGGGCGGGCTTGCCGCCCAACGACTCGGCCAGCCCGTCGTAGCGCCCCCCACCGCCCACCGCGTTCTGAGCCGAGGTCAAAGCACCGGACGCGAACTCCCAGGTGGAGTGGGTGTAGTAGTCCAAGCCCCGCACCAGGCGAGGGTCGATCTCGTAGGCCACGCCGAGGGCATCCAGCCCGGCCTGCACCCGTTCGAAGTGGGCGGCAGCGTCAGCGGAAAGGCCATCAGTGATGAGAGGGGCGTCGGCCACCACGGCCATGGTGCGCTCCCGTTTGGAGTCCAGCACCCGAAGCGGGTGTTCGGCGGCGTTGGCCCGATCGGCCTCGTCCAAGTCGCCCAATCGCTGAACTAACCAGGCAGACAACTGCCCGGCATAGGGCTGTCGGTCGCCGGGGCTGCCCATGGAGTTGAGCCGTAGCGACAGGCTGCTCAGTCCAAGTGCCTGGTAGAAGTCGTGCTGGAGGGCGATGACCTCCACATCTAGGTCGGGATCGGCTGACCCGATGGCCTCCGCCCCCACCTGATGATGCTGGCGGAACCGGCCAGCCTGGGGCTCCTCGTAGCGGAAACAGGGGGTGAGATACCACACCTTCCAGGGCACGGTGGGCCGGTGCTGGTTGAAGGCCCGGACCACCGGCGCGGTTCCTTCCGGGCGCAGGGCCAGATGGCGGTCGCCCTTGTCGAAGAAGTCGTACATCTCCTTGCGTACCACCTCGGTACCCTCGCCCAAGCGCTGGAACACCTCGATGTCCTCAAACATGGGGTTCTGCACCAGCCCATAGCCAGCCCGTCCGAACACATCGGCGAATACGGCAACCAGAGCCTGCCAGCGATCTGACTCAGGCGGCAGGATGTCGCGAGTTCCTTTGGGCGCTTGAAACATTTCGGGCACGACTACGAGCCCTTGGGGGTTTGGAACAACTCGGGCACAACTATGAGCCGGTGGCGGTAGGGAGGACTCGGTAGGCGTTGTAGACCGACTCGATACCCCGGATGGTGCGCAGGAGGGCGTCGAGGTGGGTGCCGTCAATCAGCTCGAAGTCGAACCGCATGATGGAGATGTGGTCGGCGCCGGTGCGGGTCTCACAAGCCAGGATGTTGACCGATCCGGTGGACAGGGCATTGGCCACATCCCGCAGCAGGCGGGTTCGGTCGAACGCCTTGACCTCAATGGTCACGCAGTAAGCGCCGGTGCGCTCGGTGCTCCAATCCACGTCGATGAGCCGATCGCCCTGCTCGAACGACAGCGAAACCGCGTTGGAACACTCGGTGCGATGCACTGACACCCCTCGGCCCCGGGTAACGAAGCCGATGATCTCGTCGGGGGGAACCGGTTTGCAGCAGCGGGCCAGGTTGACGAGCACATCGTCGAGGCCCTCAACCTCCACCGGCTGATCGGTGCGCCGGGGCAACACCGCCGGCGGCGGGACAGCGGCCAGATCATCGTCCAGCTCCTCTTCCGCCGCGGGCTCCACTCTCATTCCGGCCACCCGCTCGGCCACCGCCTTGGCCGACACATGGCGCTCCCCCACCGCGGCGAACAAAGTGTCGAGATCGCGGTAGTTCATGTCGGTGGCCGCGTGCAGCAGCTCTTCGCCCGACAGGATCTTCGCCACCGGCAGGCGCTCTCGGCGCAAGGCCGCGGCCACCGCGTCGCGGCCGGCCTTGACGGCATCCTCCCGCCGGGCTTGGGCGAACCACTGGCGGATCTTGTTGCGGGCCCGATGGGAGGCCACCAGGCCGAGCCAGTCGCGCGACGGCCCCTTGTCGGCCACCTTGGAGGTGAAGATCTCCACCATGTCGCCAGGTCGCAGCTCGCGGTCCAGCGGCACGAGCTGGCCGTTGACCCGGGCCCCGATACAGGCATGGCCCACCTCGGTGTGGATGGAGTAGGCGAAGTCGATGGGAATCGCCCCCATCGGCAGCGACACCACGTCGCCCTTGGGGGTGAACACCTGGACCTCGTCGTGGTCGAGGTCGGTCTTGAGATTGCTCAGAAACTCGACGGCATCGGATGTCTCCTGCTGCCAATCGATGATCCGGCCCAACCAGGCCAGATCATCGATCATCGCGCCCTCCTTGTAGCTGTAGTGGGCGGCCACCCCCTGCTCGGCTCGGGCGTGCATCTCATTGGTGCGGAGCTGGACTTCCAGCGACTTGCCCCCCGGCCCGACCACGGTGGTGTGCAGCGATTGGTAGAGGTTGAACTTGGGCATGGCGATGTAGTCCTTGAACCGCCCCTGCACCGGCTTCCAGGTGGCGTGAATGGAGCCCAGCGCGGCGTAGCAGTCCCGCACCGAGTCGACGATCACCCGCATCCCCACCAAGTCGTAGATCTCGTCGAAGCTGCGATCCTTGGTCATCATCTTCTCGTAGATGCTCCACAGGTGCTTGGGCCGGCCGGTTACCTGAGCGGGGATGCCCAGCTCGGCCAAGCGGGCTTCAACGCTGGAAAGAACCTGGGTGAGATACAGGTCGCGCTCGGGGGCTCGGGTGGCCACCATGCGATCGATTTCGGCGTAGCGCTTGGGGTGCAGGGCGGCGAACGCCAAGTCTTCGAGCTGGAGCTTCATGTCCTGCATGCCCAAGCGGTTGGCCAGCGGGGCGTAGATGTCTATCGTCTCCCGAGCCACCCGATGCTGCTTTTCCAGCGGCAGCGCGGCCAGCGTCCGCATGTTGTGCAGACGGTCGGACAGCTTCACCACCAGCACCCGCAGATCCTTGGCAATAGCAACCAGCATCTTGCGCATGGAGGCGGCCTGCTCCTCCTCCTGCGTATTGAACTTGAGCCGGTCCAACCGGGTGACGCTGTCGACGATCGAGGCCACCTCGCTGCCGAAGTGCTGCTCAACCTCGGCCAAGTTCATAGAGGTGTCCTCGATGGCGTCGTGCAACAGGGCGGCGATGACCGAAACGTCGTCCAGCCCCAACTCCACCACGACGTGGGCCACAGCCAGGGGGTGGGTCACATAGGGCTCACCGGACTTGCGCAACTGCCCGGCGTGGGCCTGCTCAGCGAGGCGATAGGCCGTCTCGATGCGGTCGGCGGTGTCGTTGGGATGGCGTTCGAGATAGGCGTTGAGCAGCGGGCCCACGTCTTGTCCGGGCTGATCCATCCAGGGCAGTACACGCTCGGTCAGCGTCACCCGTCACCTCCAAAACAGAACAGAGAAATCAAGGGCAATAGCCGTTCTTCCAGCCTCACGAATCACCCCTGAAACAGAACAGAGAGATCACCGGACAGTTGGCATCTGTCTCTATTTTCTCCCGGCCATCCAGAAAACCCAACTCGATAAGGAAGCCCATCCCGGCCACCTCTGCGCCCCCGGAACTCACGAGTTCGACGGTGGCGGCCGCCGTGCCCCCCGTGGCCAGAACATCATCCACGATCAACGCCCGTTGACCGGGGGAAAAGGCGTCGTTGTGGGCTTCGAGGGAAGCGGTGCCGTACTCCAGTTCATAGTCCACCGACCGGGTGAGGTAGGGCAGTTTTCCCGGTTTGCGAACGGGCACAAATCCGAGCCCCAGGCGGTAGGCCACTGCGGCCCCCAGGATGAACCCCCGGGCCTCAACCCCCACCACTCGATCCGCGGGGGTATTGCTGAAGCGGTCTGCTAGTTCATCGGCAGCCCAGCGGAAGGCCTCAGCGTCGTCAAGCAGCGGGGTGATGTCCTTGAACATGATCCCCGGTGAAGGGAAGTCGGGGACGTCCCGAATGAGGCTTTCAGGCCAGCCGGAATCCACTCCCCCAACCCTACCTGCCTGCTGACGAGCGACTTGCTCAGCGCCGCTTGCGCTTTCGGGGGCGGGGTGGGATGGCCGTGCCCGGCTGCGATGGCCGGCGGGTCGGGCGGTCCGCCGACGGCGCCGGAGCGGGCGATGACGGGCCCACCGCCACTTCCTCCACGTCTTGCACGGTGGCGCCCCGGGACTGGGCCCGGGCCTCCAAGCGTTCCCGCTGCTCCACGAACTCAGGCTGGCGCTCCTTCATCCAAGCCGCTGTCGGCGCGGCCACAAACAGCGACGAATAGGTGCCCACCAGCAAGCCGATGAGCAGGGCCACGGCAAACTCGGCCAAGGTGACCGCACCCAGCACCAGCGTGCCGATCACCAGCATCGACAGCACCGGCAGCACCGAGGTAATGGTGGTGTTCACCGACCGCAGCAGCACCGTGTTGAGCGCCGAGTTCATGATCCGGGTGTAGGTAGCCCGCCCCACCAGTGCCGAGCGACGCTGGTAGTCGCGGTTCTTGTCGAACACCACCAAGGTGTCGTACAGGGAGTACCCCATGATGGTGAGGAAGGCGATCACCGTGGCCGGAGTCACCTCGAACTGGAACAGGGCATAGATGCCCACGGTGATGACGATGTCGTGGGCCACCGCCACCAGGGCGGCCAGAGCCATCCGCCACTCCAACGTCAGCGTGATGTAGATGGCCACCACGATGAAGAACACGATCAGCGCTCGTATGGCCTTGCTGGTGATCTCACTGCCCCACGACGCGCTAATGGAGTTGAAACTGATGTCGTCGAGGCTCTGGCCGGTGAGGTTGGCCAGGGCCATCGACACCTCGGCCACGCTGGAGGCATCGGTGGCGTCCAACTCGGCCCGCACTCGAAGCACGTCGCCGCCCACAAACTGGATCTTGGCGTCGGCCTGGCCCACACCCCTCAGGGCGTCGCGCACATCGGCGGTGGACACATCAGGCGCCGAGGCCTCCCACACCGTGCCGCCCTCGAACTCGATGCCCAGATTGACCCCCCGCACCAACAGGGCTATGGCGCTGATGAGAATCAGAGCAGCGGACACTTTCAGGGTGGTCTTCCACAACTCGGGAAAGTCCACCTGGGTCTGGTTGCGCCACAGGCGCTGGAGGCGACTCATGATGGCTCGACTCCCGCAGACATGGCCTCATCCCTAGTGGGCAGGCCGAGGCGGTGGGGATGGGCCATGAGGCTTGGCGACCGAGCCATCAACTGCGCGCAGGGCCGCAGGAAGAAGTAGGTGGCCACCAGGTCGAGCACCGAGGCCAAGCCCAGCATCAGGGCGAAGCCCCGAACCGACCCGGCCGAGAGCCAGTACAAGATGACCGCGGCGATGAGCGAGGCGAAGTTGGCCCTGAAGATGGTCCGAAACGCCGCCGAGAAGGATTGCTCCAGCGACGACCTCAGCATGCGACCGGTGGCCACATCCTCTTTGAGGTGCTCGAAGTAGACCACGTTGGAGTCCAGCGAAACGCCGATTGCCACGATAAGTCCGGTGACTCCGGCCAGGGTCAGCGCTAGATCCTGGGTCTCGCCCAGCCAGGCCACGATCACCCACAGCAGGGTGGCCGACACCCCGAGGCTCAACATGGCGACGAGGCCCAACAGGCGGTACATGCCCACCATGTACAAGAACACCAGCGCCAGCCCGACGAGGCCGGCGATAATCCCGGCCCGCAAGGAGTCGCCCCCGATGGTGGCCGACACGGCCCGGCTGGTGCTGTCGCTCTGGGGGTCGGTGGGGTCTTGGAACTCGATGGGCAGCGCGCCGTAGCGCAGAACCAGGGCCAGGTCGTCGGCTTCTTGCTCGGAAAAGTTGCCGGAGATAACCACTTGGCCGTCGAAGTTGGGGCTCTGCACCGAGGGCGCCGACTGCACGCTTCCGTCTACCACGACAGCTAGCTGGCCAAGCCCGGCCACACCCGGCGGGCAGTATGGTGTGCCCGAATAGCACTCCACCGCTATCTCGTCGAACTTATCGGCCCCCTGGTCACCGCCCTTGAAGGTGGCATCCACCACGAACTCGCCCCGGAATGAGCTGTCGGCGCTGGAAAGGCCAGCGCCGGTGAGCGTGGACGGCCCAAGCAGAAAGCGCCTGATCTCCTCACCCTTGTCATCTCGCTCGGGCAGGACCACAAAGCGCTCAAGTACATCCTCGGCCGATGTCGATGGCTGCAAGCCGACGTAGTCGATCCCGCTGGGGCACGGGGCCAACCCTCGATCGTCGAGCTCGGGATCGGGCAGCTCAGTCGAGAGCAACTCCGATTCGGAATCGAAGGAGACAACCGGAAGCTCGGCGCACACCGGGCGGAAGCGGAGCTCGGCGGTCTGGCCCACAACGTCGATGGCCCGCTGCTGATCGCTGATGCCGGGAAGCTGCACCACCACCCGTCCGCCCTGGCGAGTCACATCGGGCTCGGCCACACCGAGACCGTCGATGCGGTCGCGGATGATGTCGACCGCAGTATCCAAGTCACCTTCGGTGATGGCTACGGGACGGTCGGGGTCGTCCACCGGCACCAGCACCACCTCGACTCCGCCCTTGAGGTCCAATCCCAACAGGGGCCGGTTTCCAACCGCCAGCGAGGCGGCCAACAGTCCCGCGGCCGCAGCCACGATGAAGACAAGCGAAACCAGCGAACGGCGGCTCATTGACGCTGGAGGATGGGGCTAGCCGTCAGCGTCGTCGCCACTAAGCAGAGGCCCCTGACCGTCGTCGCCATCGACGTCGGAGGAGTACACGACCTTGTTGGCGATGGTGTCGCGGCTGATCTTGATTTCAACGCCATCAGAGATCTCAATGAAAACGGTGCCGCCGTCAAAATCGGTGATCATCCCGTAGAGGCCCGATGCGGTAATCACCTCGTCGCCCACATCCAAAGATTCGAGCAGCTCGCGGTGCAGGCGCGCTTTTTTCTGTTGGGGGCGCACCATGAAGAAATACATGGCGACGAACATCAAAAGCAGAAGCGGGAGGATCTCCAAGGCCCAGAATTCTACCGGAAGACCTAGCTGGGAGACGACTCGGCGGGCCTAGCCAAATAAGTCAGCCCCAAGCCTCGGCCGTCTTGGCGATCAAGCGGTCGAGGGTGCCTGTGGCGATGGCGTCTTGGGCCTCCTCCATGAGGGCCAACAGCCAGGCCACGTTGTGGAGAGTGAGCATTCGGGCCGCCGACGGCTCGTCCACGTTGAACAGGTGGCGAAGGTAGGCCCGGGAGTAGCGGGCAGCCGGACTGGCCGGAAAGTGGGGATCGACGGGGCGGTCATCGGTGGCGAGCGAAGAGTTGCCGAGGTTGAGTCGGCCCTCCCAGGTGAGAGCGGTGCCGTGGCGGGCCAGTCGGGTGGGCAGCACGCAGTCGAACATGTCCACGCCCAGGGCCACGCATTCCAGCAACCCGATGGGATCGCCCAGCCCCATGAAGTAGCGGGGCTGATCTCGGGGCAGGAGCGGGGCGGTAGCGGCCAGCGCGACCATCATCTGCTCGGAGCTCTCCCCCACCGAAAGCCCGCCCACCGCATAGCCGTCGAAGCCCACCTCGACGGTCCGGGCTGCGCTCTCGGCCCGGAGGGCGGGATCGGTCCCACCCTGGACGATCCCGAATTGGTTGGCGCCGGCTTCGTGCCCTTCCATTTCCAGAAAGCGGCGACGGGCTCGGCCCGCCCAGTCCGCAGTGCGGTCCACCGCTTGGCGCTGAACCGTTGCAGGGGCTTCCGATGGCGGGCACACGTCGAGGACCATTTGGATGTCGGAGCCAAGCTTGAGCTGAACGTCCGCCACCCGCTCAGCGGTGAAGCGATGGGCAGTGCCGTCGTAAGTGGACCGGAACGTGGCGCCGTCGTCGTCCACCTTGGGATCGAGGGAAAACACCTGATAGCCGCCGGAGTCGGTGAGCACATGGCCCGACCAGCCGGTGAATCCGTGGACGCCGCCCATTTGCTCCACCACCTCGGGGCCGGGCCTCATCATCAGGTGGTAGGTGTTGGCCAGCACCACTGGAGGATTGAGGGCCTCAAGGTCGCCGGTGTCGAGGGTGCGAACCGCGGCCCGGGTGCCCACCGGCATGAAGCACGGAGTGGTGAACGAGCCCCTCGGCGTGGTGACACGGCCTTTGCGGGCCTGCCCGTCTTGAGCCAACACGTGGAATTGGAGAGTCATTTTCTGGCGGCCTTCTCAGTGTCCCAGACTTGCAGGCTCACGATCTCAGAGTCTGCCCTGGATTTCTAGTTGTAATGTCCATAGAGGTTGTGGACGCGTGAGGCTGGTGTGCCTGCGATGGCGGTGTGGTGCCTGTGGAGATTGTAGTTGTGGACCCAGGTCTGGAGTCGGCGTCGGCGGTCGGGTTCTGATCTGAATTTGTAGTTGTAGAGGAACTCGTCTGCGAGGGTCCGGTTGAACCGCTCGACTTTG
>JAJEIJ010000006.1:0-46765 GCA_022827725.1 Acidimicrobiia bacterium | reverse complement strand
CCCGTCCAAAACCAACGCCACAGCGTCAGCCTTGAACTCCTTGCTGAAACGCCGCCTGGCCCTGCCCGGCGGCCTCTCCCTTTCCATCAATGACATGGTTACCTCCTAATCGAGGTGACCGGCCAAAGGGGGGATACTCATGTCGGTGACCACTATTGCTATGCATGCAGCAAGCTATCAAGCCCTACTAGAGGGGGGTCGCACGCTCGCACATACGGTCGGACATTCGATGACCTGGCTTTCAGAATCCCGGTTGAAAACAACCAGCAATACCAGGACATCGTTCGACACCTTCGACGTGCCAGAGACGATTACGACTGCGCGCTCACTCCTTTCGGAAGACGCAACGCCCTAGCACCCGTCCCGGATTTGCACAAACGCTTGCAAGCGCTCTCCCGAGACGGCTGAAGCACAGGACAAGGGCAACACAGGCGTCTAGCCGGTTTCGTACCAGCCGGAGGCGATGTGGATGTCGTCTCGTTTGACGATCCAGGTGTGCTTGGTCTCCCAATCTCCGCTTTGGGGGTTGAGATAGGTGTAATCAACCCACTTGCCGGTCTCGGTGGCCGTCACCATCTCATCGGCGGCAGCCAGGCCTTCGGGGGTACCACCGAGAATCTCGTGGAGGGTCTGGCCCACGTTGTCGGGAACCGTGGGATGGGCCAGCACCACGCCGTCGAGGTCAAAGGCGAACCCGTACCATTGACCGTCCACGCTGGGGGGGTCGGTGCTGTCGGGAGAATGCAAGTGCTCTATCAGGGCGCTGCGTCCGTTGGACTCATAGAACCAAATGGCGTCTTCGACAAAGGCCCTGGTGTAAGAGCCAGGCTCGGCTTTGGTGGGTGGAGGAACGGGATGGGAACCCTCGTACCAGCCGGAAGCGAAGATCAGGTCGTCCTGTCGGATGGCCCAGGTGTGCTTGGTACCGCCGGTGTCGGTTTGGGGGTTGTAGAACACGTAGTCCACCCAGTGGCCCGACTCGGGCGCTGCAAACAGCAGCGGACCGTAAGCGTGACCGGTGATATCCACTCGCTGGCTCGAATTTTGGCCTACCCGCGATGGAATGGTGGCGTGGGCCACGGTGATGCCCGTGTTGACGTCGGCCATAAAGATGTACCACTGGTCGTCAGCGCCAGCCTCGTTGTTGTAGTAGTCGATGGTGGCTTGCCGGCCGGTCTCTTGGTAGCGATCTACGGCCTGCTGCACATACCATTTGGTGAACGCGTCCCGCTCGGTCTTGGGCGGCGGGCCGGCCGCCGCCCCACCGTTGTCATCGTTGCCGCACGCGGCGGCTATCAGGACAATGGCCAGCAGAGACACCAAAACAGTGACACCCGCTCGGCACTTGCTTCCGATGATGCGTCTCATCATCTTCCCACCCTTCAAATGACTAGTGACTGAAAAAGGCTAACCGGACTGTTTCCTAAATCCAACCATTGGGCAGAACCGCGGTGAGCTAGTGGGCGACGAGCCTCAGGTTGAGCAGAGCGTCGTCGGCGAGATTGAGGATGGGCTCGGGGTAGACGCCGACGGCCAGGGTGAACAGCACCACGATGGCGACGGCCACCGCCGGGCCGCGGGGGATGCGGAGGCGGGGGGCGTCGGGATCGGGGGCGTCCAGGAACATGGCCACCACGATCCGCAGGTACAAGAAGGCAGCTACCACCGCAGCCAACATGGCGATCACCGCCAGCCAGAAGGAGCGGGCGTCCACCGCGGCGGTGATTACCTCGAATTTGGCCCAGAACCCGGCGGTGAACGGGATGCCGGCCTGCGAAAGCAACAGCACGGTGAAGGCCGCGGCCAGAAGCGGGCGGCGGGCGGCCAGGCCCCGCAGGCTGTCAATGCCGGTGCCCTCGTCTCCGGGGCCGCTCACCACGGTGATCACCGCAAAGCTGCCGATGGCCATGGCGGCGTAGGCGGCCAGGTAGAACAGCACGCTGGCCACACCCTCATCGGTGGCGGCCTGCACGCCGACGAGGATGAACCCGGCGTGGCTAATCGAGGAGTAGGCCAAGATCCGCTTGACGTCGGTCTGGACGATGGCCAGCATCGAGCCCACCGCCAAGCTGGCGATGGCCAGGCCGAACACCACCGGTTGCCAGTCGTCGGCCACCTCGCCGAACCCGGCGAAAAACACCCGGAGCAAAGCGGCGAACCCGGCCGCCTTCACCCCGGCGGCCATGTACGACACCACCGGCGAAGGCGCCCCCTGGTACACGTCGGGAGTCCAGGCGTGGAACGGTACGGCAGCCACCTTGAAGCCGAACCCCACCAGCAGCATGGCCATCCCAGCCAACAACAGGCCGTTGTCGCTCAAGTTGTTGTCGCTCAGAATGTTCTCGATGCCGGCCAGGTTGAGCGACCCGGTGGCCCCGTACACCAGAGCGATGCCGTAGAGCAGGAACGCCGACGCAAACGCTCCCAGCACGAAATACTTGATGCCCGCTTCCTGCGACTCGGCCCGCCGCAGGTGCATGGCCACCAGTACGTATACCGCCAGCGACAAAATCTCCAGGCCCAAGAACAAAACGATGAGGTTGTTGGCCACCGCCATGGTCATGCCGCCGGCGGCCGACAGCATCAACAGCACGTAGAAGGCCGGGCCGTCCAGGCTCTCGCGGTGCAAGAACCCGTCGGCTATCAGCGCGGTCAGCACCACGGTGCCGGCCAGAAGTATGACGATGAACACCGAGAAGTGGTCCACCCCGATCGAACCGGCAATGGTCGAGTGGGGTCCCCACTGCGAGACCCGTATCGAGACCGGGATGGCAGTGGCCAGCACTCCCAGCCCGGCAGCCACCGTCCAGGCCGATGCGAACCATGGAGGGAGCCGGCTGCCGGCCAGCGACACGATGGTCAACAGCACCACCGCGGCTCCGGCCATCACCAGATGGGGGATGAGCGGCAGCCAGTGGATGTCGGGGATTTCGGCTTGGGCGAGGATCGGGAGCATCAGTGACCCTCCCCCTCGCCGCCGTAGTCGGCCTTGAGCTTGCGGAGTTCCTCAAGGCTGCCCTCGGGCCGATCACCCACGGTGGGCGACTGGAATCCCTCGACTTGCTCCATGTGGGAGATGAGCTCGTTGACCGCGGGCTCCATGCGCTCGATCACCGGCTTGGGGTAAACGCCCAAAAACACGATGAGCCCGACCAGCGGCGCCATCACCAGCTTTTCCTGCCAGTTGAGGTCGGGCATCGACCGGTTGGCGTCATCCGGAGTGCCGTGGAACACCCGCTGGTAGGCCCACAGCAGATACAGCGCGGCCAGGATAACCCCGGCGGCGGCCACCACCGCCCACCAGCGGTGGGCCACGAAGGCCCCAGCCAGGATCAAGAACTCGCCCACGAAGCCGTTGAGGCCGGGCACGCCCACCGACGACAGCATCACCACGGTAAACACCGCGGCCAGCACAGGGGCGGCTTTCTGAAGCCCGATCATCTCGGAGATCTGGCGGGTGTGGCGGCGCTCGTAGATGAACCCCACCAGCAAGAACAGCGCCCCGGTGGACAGGCCGTGGTTCACCATCTGGAGCAACCCGCCCTCGATGCCCTCGGTGTTGATGGAAAAGATGCCCAGCACGATGAATCCGAGGTGGGCCACCGAGGAGTAGGCCACCAGGCGTTTCAGGTCGCGCTGCATTGTGGCCACCACCGCGCCGTACAAAATGCCGATCACCCCCAGGGTGAACAGCAGCGGAGCAAAGTAGCGGGAGGCCTCGGGGAACAGATACAGGCCGAAGCGGACCAGCCCGTAAGTGCCCAGCTTGAGCAGCACCCCGGCCAGGATCACCGACCCGGCGGTGGGGGCCTCGGTGTGGGCGTCGGGCAGCCAAGTGTGTACTGGAAATATGGGCACCTTCACTGCGAAGGCCAGCGCGAACGACAGGAAGATCCAGCGGGCGGTGATGGTGGGCAGCGCTCCGGCGCCCTCGGCCAGTTCTACCAGGTTGAACGTGATGGGATTGCCGGTTTGGCGAGCGGTGAGCAGCGCAAGGGCCAGCATCCCCACCAGCATGAGGGCCGAGCCCAGCATGGTGAACAAGAAGAACTTGGTGGCCGCGTACTTGCGGTTCTCGTGGCCCCACTTGCCGATTAGGAAGTACATGGGGATCAGCACGACCTCGAAGAACAGGAAGAACAGCACCAGATCGAGCGCCAAGAACACCCCGAGACAGCCGGTTTCCAGCACCAGCATCCAGATGTAATAGGCCTTGGCGTCGTGGGGCGGGTCGCAGGCCACGATGGCTATGGGGAAGAGCAATCCGGTGAGCACCACCAAGAACAGTGATATGCCGTCCACCCCGACGTGCCAGGAGATGCCAGCCGAGCCGATCCACTCGGCGAACTGGGTGAACTGGAAACCGCCGTCGCCGGCCTCGAACGCGGCCATCAGCCACAGGGTGAGCGCCCCGGTAGCCGCCGAGGTGGCCACCGCCACCGGCTTGAGCACCATCGAGCGAGACGGGGCGATCAGCGCGATGGCCGCCGCACCCACTAGGGGCAAAAAGATGATGACCGGCAGCACCATCACAACCCTGCCCTCGAGATGAACCAGGCCAGCAGCCCCACCGCTCCGATGGCGATGCCCAGGGCGTAGCTGCGCACCAGGCCCGACTGCGACACCCGCAGCTTGGTCCCGGCCCGGCGGATCAGGGTGCCAGTGGCGTTGACCGCGCCGTCCACCACCTCCTCATCGAACTGGGTGGTGCGCTCAAACGCCCGACGGCCGGGCCCGCCCATGAAATCGGTGACGGTCTCGTCGATGCGCCAGGCCCGGGCCAAGAAGGGATGCTCGATGCGGGCCGGGTCGATTCGGCGGCGGATGTACACCGCGGCCCCGGCCGACACCCCGCCCAGACTGCCGACAATGGCCACGAAAGCCAGCACCCACTGGGTGCCCCCACCGAAGGGGAGATGGCCATCGTTGCCGAACAGCGACGGCTTCAGCCAGTTGCCTAGGAAGTGCACATCGGAGGCGAACGGCAGGTTGATCACCCCGGCGACAATGGCCAACCCGGCCAGCAGCACCAGCGGAACGGTCATGGTCCAGGGCGATTCATGGGGATGACGGTGGGGCGGGCCAGCTTCGACCGCGGATTCGGCCGTATCCTCAGGTTCCTCACCAGCCTCAGCTTCAACTAGACCCTCAGCCTCAACCCACCGGGGCGGACCGAAGAAGGTCATGAGCACCAGCCGGGTCATGTAGAAGGCGGTGAGGATGGCGGTGGCCAACAGCAGCAGCCACAACACCTTGTTCTCGCCGTAGGCGTAAGCCAGGATCTCGTCCTTCGACCAAAATCCCGAGAACGGCGGTACGCCGGCGATGGCCAGCCATCCGGCCACGAAGGTCATCGAGGTGATGGGCAGCAGCCGGGCCAGCCCCCCGTAGCGGCGGATGTCTTGGTCGCCGTCCATCCCGTGGATCACCGACCCGGCCCCCAGGAACAGCAGCGCCTTGAAGAAGGCGTGGGTGACCATGTGGAAGATGGCGGCCACGTAGGCCCCTGTGCCCACGGCCACGAACATGAAGCCGAGCTGGCTGACGGTGGAGTAGGCCAGCACCTTTTTGATGTCGTTTTGGGCCACGGCGATGGTGGCGGCCATCAGCGCGGTGCCCAGGCCCACCCACATGATGAGGTCGGGCACCCAGCCGTGGGCCTCGGCGATGACCGGGTTCATCCGGGTGAGCAGGTACACCCCGGCGGTGACCATGGTGGCGGCGTGGATGAGGGCCGACACCGGGGTAGGTCCGGCCATGGCGTCGGGCAGCCAGATGTGCAACGGGAACTGGGCCGACTTGCCAGCGGCCCCCACCAGCAGCAGCACCACAATGGCCGAGGCGGTGCCCGCGGCCACTCCGTGCGATTCGACCTCGAAGAAGATCTCCCCGTACTGGAGCGAACCGAAGGTCAAAAACGCCAGGAACATGGCCACCAGAAAGCCCCAGTCGCCCACTCGGTTGGTGACGAACGCCTTCTTGCCCGCCGAGGCGTTGGCCTCGTCGGTGAACCAGAACGAGATCAGCAGATAGGAGCAGGCCCCCACTCCCTCCCAGCCCAGGAAGGTGAGCAGCAGATTGTCGCCCAGCACCAGCATGAGCATGGAGAAGGCGAACAGGTTGAGGTAGATGAAGAACTTGGAGAAACCCTCGTCGCCGTGCATATAGCCGATGGAATAGAGGTGGATGAGGGCGCCCACCCCGGTCACGAACAGGGCCATGGTGATTGAGAGCGGGTCGGCCAGAAAGCCGATGTCCACCGCCAGCTTCCCGGCGGGCACCCACTCGAACAGGGTGACTACCGTCTCCCGCTCGTCGCCCTCGTGGCCGATGAGCCCGATGAACACCAGCAGGGTGGCCACGAACGATCCGCCCATCATGGCGGTGGCTAGCCAGCCAGCCCGAGGCTCACCCAGGCGGCGGCCCATGACCATGAGGATCAGCACCCCGGCCAGCGGGAAGGCGGGGATCAGCCAAACGAGGTCAACCAGCGTGCTCATGACGGCGCTATCCCCTCAGCGCCGATAGGTCGTCGGCGGTGGCCTGGGGGCGGCGGCGGTTGATAGCCACCACGATGGCCAAGCCCACCACCACCTCGGCCGCCGCCACCACCAGCACAAAGAACACCGACACCTGCCCGCCGATGTCGTTGAGCTCCCGCCCGAAAGTGATGAAGGTGAGGTTGACGGCGTTGAGCATCAGCTCCACGCACATGAACATGATCAGCGGATTGCGCCGCACCAAGAGGCCCACCGCGCCAATGGTGAACAACGCGGCGGCCAAGATCAGGTACCAGGAGGCGGTGACCATCAGTCGTCCCCCGCGCTCTCTTGGGCCTCGTCGCTTCGGGCCATGCGCCGGGACATGACCACTGCGCCCACCACCGAGATGGTGAGCAGGGCGGCGGTGGCCTCAAAGGCGTACACGTAGTCGGTGAACAGCACGTCGGCGATCTGATGCAAGTTGGAGTATTGGTCGGTGATATCCAGCGTCAAGACCTTGGTGTGGCCCACCAGGCCGATGTCGCTGGTGGCCAAGAAGGCCACGGCCAGCCCGAAGGTGCCCAAGCCGGCCAGGATGGCCAGGGTGCGCTGGCCGGTGATGGGCTCCACCGACAGGTCTTCCAGCCGGTCGACACCCAACAGCATGATCACGAACAAGAACAGCACCACGATGGCGCCGGCGTACACGATGATCTGCACCGCGGCCAGGAAGTGGGCCTCCAGGTTCAAGAACAGCACGGCCATGCCGAACAGGGTCCCCACCAGGCTCAACGCGGCGTGAACCGGGTTGCGAGCCAGCACCACGCCCAGCGCCCCGGCCAGCACGATGGCCGCGCACACGATGAAGACCGCGGTCTCCATCAGTGGTGGCTTCCGTGGTCGTCGTCATGGTGCTGGCTATGGTCCTCGGTGGCCTCGTCGGCCTCGTCTTCAGCCGACTGGCCCCGCTCCGGTGAGCGGATGCCGTAGCCGAGCTCGCCCGACCAGGCCACCTGGCCCTCGTAAGCAGCTTGTCCCGACGGGGAGGTGGCCCGCACCCAGGCCGAGGTGTGCTCGTCGTCTCCCGGTTCCCAGTGTTCCCAGGGAAGCTGCCGAGGCCGGCCGTCGTCGTCCACCACTAGCTCGTCTTTGGTGTAGATGGCGTCGGACCGGTTGGTGAACGAGAACTCGAACAGCTTCGACTCGGTGATGGCCTCGGTGGGACAGGCCTCCACGCACAGGTCGCAGTGGATGCACCGCAGGTAGTTGATCTCGTACACGTAGCCGAAGCGCTCACCGGGGGACACCGGATCGTCGGGCGGGTTGTCGGCCCCCCGCACGTAGATGCAGCGGGCCGGGCACACGCCAGCGCACAGCTCGCACCCGATGCACTTCTCCATGCCGTCCTCGTAGCGGTTGAGCACGTGGCGGCCGTGGAAGCGCTCGGGCTTGGGGCGCTTCTCATCGGGGTACTGGGTGGTGACCACCCGGCCCGTTTCGGTGCCCTTGAACAGCTTGCGCAGAGTTACGGCAAATCCTTGGAGGTATCCCATTTACCCGCCCTCTCCAACGGTTGACGAGACTCCGCGCTTGGCGATACAACAACGGCTCACGCGAATCCTCCTTGGGGGTCGAGTTCTCGGCGTTGGCGGGCGGCTCGCAGGGCTAAGGCCAGCAGCCCGGCCAGCGCAGCCATGATGGCCAACATCACGATCACTGCGGCGGCCCGATTCCAGCCCCGGTCGCCAGCCACGTCATAGGAGGCCAGCACTAGCAGCCAGCCCAGCGACAGGGGGATGAGCAGCTTCCAGCCCAAGTCCATGAGCTGGTCGTAGCGGAAGCGGGGCAGGGTAGCCCGCAGCCACACGAAGGAGAACAGGAACAGCATCAGCTTTATGAAGAACCACAGCAGGCCCGACAGCCAGCCCACCGTGGTGAAGTCGGGGCCATTGGGGCCGCCCAAGAACAGCGTCACCACGATGGCCGACATGGTGATGGTGTTCATGAACTCGGCCAAATAGAACAGGGCGAACCGGATCGAGCTGTACTCGGTGTGGAAGCCGCCCACCAGCTCCTGCTCGGCCTCCACTAAATCGAACGGGGGCCGGTTCAGCTCGGCGGTGGCCGCGATCAAAAAGATCACCATGGGCACCACCCAGGTAACCCACAGGTTCCAGTTCCACACCGACTGCTCGGCCACGATCTGGTTGGTAGACAAGCTGCCCGACTTCAACAACACCGCGGCCAGCGACAGGCCGAGAGCAGCCTCGTACGACACCATCTGGGCCGAGGCTCGCACCGACGCCAGCAGCGGGTACTTGGAGCCCGACGACCAGCCGGCCAGCATCACTCCGTACACGGCCACCGACGACATGGCCAACACCAGCAGGATCCCTACCGGCGGGTCGGACACTTGGAGGAAGGTCTCGTGGCCGAACAAGGAGATTCCGCCGTTGCCACCGCTGAAGTCGCCCCCTACGGGGACCACGGCGAACACCAAGAAGGCGGGCACCAGCGACAGGTAGGGGGCCAGCTTGAAGACCAACCGGTCGGACTGCTCGGGGATGAGGTCTTCTTTGAAGAACAGCTTGATGCCGTCGGCCAGCGTCTGGAAGATGCCGAACGGCCCGGCCAGGTTGGGGCCGATGCGGTTCTGCATGTCGCTGATGAGCTTGCGCTCAAACCAGATCATCAACATGACGGCCACCAACAACACGGCAAAGGCCACCCCCACCTTGAGCAGGGTGATGAGCACTTCGGCCCAGCCCACCCCGCCGATATACAGGGGATCGAGGCCGAAAACGCTCGGGCCCAGGGCAGCGGTCATCGGGTTTGGATCCTCAGATCGGTGACCATGGCATCGGGATCGACGAGATCCCGCACATCCAGATCGGGGTAGTTGTAGCCGAAGGCCGCGGTGCCGCGGGGCACGCCGGAGTCGGCCACCACCGGCATGTCCATCTCGCCCGCGTTGGAGATCACCTGCACGTCGGCACCTGGTTCAACGCCGACGCGGTCAAAGTCGTAGGGGTTCACGGCCAATACGGCGGTGGGGGCCAATCCGGCCAATGAGGGGGCGTTCTGGAGCAGCGTACCCCGGTCGTACATGCGCCGCGCCGCCACCAGCCGCAGGGAATAAGCGTCCACATGGGGCACCGGCGTGGCGTTGTCGGGCGGGGTGAAAGCGATGGAGCTGTCGGCGGCTACCACCCCGTCTTCGGAGGCGTCGACGGCTTCCATGGACAGGTTCAGGTGCGACGGGGCCACCCGGGTGATCTCGTCCCACACGTCCTCGGGGGCGCCGAAGCCGAAATCGGCGCCCAGTTGTCGGGCCAACTCGGTGGCGATGGCCCAATCGGCCCGGGCAGTGCCCGGCGGGGTGACGATCTGGCGCTGGCCCGTGATCCGCCCCTCCAGGTTGGTGTGAGTGCCCCGCCGCTCGGCGAACCCGGCGGCGGGGAACACGATGTGGGCCCGGACGGTGGACGGATTCAAGAACAGATCGGAGGCCACAATGGTGCCCACCCGGCTGAGGGCTTCATCGGCCAGCTCTCGATGGGGGAAATCGCCCAGCGGATCGGCGCCCAGCAGGATCAGCACATCGATTTGGCCGTTTGCGGCGGCTTGCAGGATGCCGCGGGCGTCGGCTCCGGAGTTGGAGGGCACCGAGCCCCACGCCTCGGCCAGCGCCGGTCCGCCGTCGGCCAGGGTGATTCGTCCCGGCAGCAGCCCGGGCGCCAAGCCCATGTCGAGCGCTCCCAGCACGTTGCCCCGGTGCAGCGCGGGCAAAAAGGCGATGCCCGGTCGTCCGCCCGCGCTCAGCAGATTGGCAAACCGAACCAGCTCGGCCACGGCATCCATGGTGAAGTCGGCCGGCTCGGCCAGTGAGGGCCGACCCAACACCACGGTAAGGGGCTGGTCGGCCCGGTCGGCGATGGCCGCCGCGGCGGCGGCCACGGCGGAAACGGGTACACCGCCGATGTCGCCGTCGGGTCCGGCTTCGATGTCGCCGCCCATCAAGGCGGCGGCCACGGCGGCGGCCTCGCCGGGGCGATGGTGCAGTCGGAATGCGGCCAGATGGCTCAGCCCGGTGGCCCGGGGGGTGAGCTCGATGAGCTGCACGCCGTTGTTCACGATGGCGTGGCGGAGCCGCAGGTACAGGGTGCCCTGCTCCTCTTTGGGGTCGGGGGCCATCAGGATGACGGTGCCGCCGGGGGTGCAGGCCCGGTTGATGGTGGCCCGAGGCAGGCTTAGCACGCCTTCGGCGGGCAGGCCGTCGTCGAGCTGGGCGTCGACGTGGTCTGTGCCGATGACTCCTTTGGCCAGCCGCGCCCAGGCGTACTGGTCTTCGTTGGTCAGGCGGGCCCCGCCTAATACCGCCACCGACTGGGGTCCCTTATCGGCCACTGCGGCCTTGATGGCATCGGCAGTCAGGCTGAGGGCTTGGCCCCAAGAGGTTTCCACCAGCTCGGAGCCGCCGGGGTCGAGTCGGCCCAGCGGCGTGCCCCGCACCAGCGGCGTGTGCAGCCGCAGTTCGCTGGCGGTGGCCTCAAAGGCGAATCGGTCTTTGTCGGTTAGCCAGCCCCAGTTCACCGCGTCGCTGTCCACCCCCTGATAGCGCAGCACCTGGTCGCGGGAGGCCTGCACCACCACCCGGTCGCCCATCGGATTGGGATAGGTGGACTCCACCTCGGTGAGATCCCAGGGGCGGGCCTTGAACCGATAGGGCGCGGCGGTGAGGGCGCCCACCGGGCAGATCTGCACGGTGTTGCCGCTGAAGTAGGAGGAGAAGGGCAGGTCGGGGAAGGTGTTCACCTGGGTTTGGTCGCCCCGATCCTGGAAGGTGATGAGCGGGTCGCCGGCCACCTCGTCGGCGAACCGGGTGCAGCGGTCACACAGGATGCAGCGCTCCCGATCCAGGTACACCAGATCGTTCACCGGAATGGGTTTCTCGAAGTGACGCTTCTCCTCGACAAACCGGCTCTCGCCGGGGCCGTAGGCCATGGTCTGGTCTTGGAGGGGGCACTCGCCGCCTTTGTCGCACACCGGGCAATCGAGGGGGTGGTTCAGCAGCAGGAACTCCAGCACCCCGTCTTGGGCCTTGCGGGTTTGCTCGGAGGTGGTGTCCACCACCATGCCCTCGCTCACCTCCACCATGCAGGAGGGTTGCAGGGCGGGACCGCGCCCGGCGTCGATGTCCACGATGCACATGCGGCACATGCCCACCGAGTTCATGCGGGGGTGGTAGCAGAAGTGGGGGATGTACACCCCGGCCCGCTCGGCGGCGGCGATCACCCACTCACCGGGTTTGGCCTCCACTGGCTGGCCGTTGACGGTGATATTCACCACGGTTTCGTTCTCGCTCACGACGCCACCCCCGTAACGGTCACCGCAGTGGCGGGCAGGTAGGCCTCGAACTCGGAGCGGAACCGCTCCAAAGCCGAGGCGATGGGCGACACAGTCGACGGACCCAGCGGGCAAATGGTGGTCTGGCGGGGGGGCCAGTTGATGCCGGGGCTGATGTTGTCGCACACGTCCATGAGCAAATCCAGATCCTGGGGGCGGCCTTGGCCGGCCAGGAGGCGGCTAAGGATCTTCTCCAGCCAGGAGGTTCCCTCCCGGCACGGGGTGCATTTGCCGCAGGACTCCCGGGCGAAGAACCGCACCACGTTGTGGCAGGCCTTCACCACGTCGGTGGTGTCGTCCATAACCACGATGGCCCCTGAGCCGAGCATGGAGCCGGCCTGGTCCACCGTGGTCTTCTCCAGGGGCAAGTCGAGGTGCTCCTCGAAGAACCACGGGGCCGATGCGCCGCCGGGGATGAAGGTCTTGAGGGTGCGGCCGGGGCGCATGCCGCCGGCGTAGCGGGGGTCGAAGATGATGTCGCGGAAGGTGGTGGTGCCGAAGGGCACTTCGAACACCCCGGGCGAGGCCACGTGGCCCGACACCGCGAACACCCGGGTTCCGGTGGAACTGTCGGCCCCCATGGCGGCGAAGGCCTCCCCGCCGTTCGACACGATCCACGGCAGGTTGGCCAGGGTTTCCACGTTGTTGACGATGGTGGGCTTGCCGTAGAGGCCGATGGATGCCGGGAAATAGGGCGGCTTCAGCCGGGGCATCCCCCGGTTGCCCTCCAGGCTCTCGATGAGGGCGGTCTCCTCTCCCACGATGTAGGCCCCGGCCCCCCAATGGAGGGTGATGTCCACCGAGAAATCCGGAGCCCCAAGCACATTGCGGCCCACGTAGCCGGCCTCATAGGCCTCGTTGAGGGCGGCGGCCAGCCGCTCCTGGGCGTGGGCCATCTCGCCCCGCACATACAAGAAGCACTGCGACAGGCCGAGGGCGTAGCAGGCGATCAGGCAACCCTCGATGAGCTGGTGGGGATCGCGCTCCATGAGCAGGCGGTCTTTGTAGGTGCCAGGCTCGGACTCGTCGCCGTTCACCACCAGATAGCGGGGCCACACCCCCGGCGGGCAGAACCCCCACTTGACCCCGGCGGGGAACCCGGCACCACCCCGGCCCAGCAGGCTGGCGGTGCGAACCTCGCTGTGGACGTCGGCGGGGGCCATCTCCAGTGCCCGCCGCAACCCGGCATAACCCCCGGTGCGCTCGTAGCCGGCCAGGGTGTGGCCGTCTTCGACGTCGAAGCGGGAGGTGATGATCCGCAGGTCTGGGGGGGCGGGCGCGCTCACGAGCCGTCTCCGTTGTTAGAGGGGTTGCGGGCCATCCAGGCCGGCTCGCCTTGGCCGTCGGGGGGTGACACCCCGGCCCGGCGGTCGTCGCCGATGTGCTGGCGGACCATGGCCAGCTGGCCATGGGAGGCCACCTTGGCGGTGTCATCCCGCAGCTCTGACACCAGCTGGTCGAAGTCGTCAGCGGTGACCCGGTTGCGGTATCGGTAGTTGACCTGGAGACAGGGGGCCTCGGTGCAGGCCGCGATGCACTCCACGGCCTCGAGGGTGATCTTGCCGTCGTCGGTGGTCCCGCCCGGCCTCACCCCCAATGTGGCCTCGGCGTGGTGGATCAGATCGGATGAGCCCAGCAGGTGGCAGGAGATGCCGTTGCAGATGTTGACCATGTACTCGCCCACTGGCTCCCGTTTGAGCATCTCGTAGAAGCTGCACGTGCCCATCACCTCGGCGGGGGTCACGCCCACCAGCTCGGCGATGTGGGCCATGGCGTCCTCGGTGACGTAGCCGTCTTGTTCTTGGGCCAAGTGCAGTAGGGGAATGAGCGCAGAGCGGGGAACCGGATACCGGGCGATGATCTCCTGGGCCACCCCGAGGCTGTTGGCGTTGAGGCGGGCCATGGCTAGCGGTCCACCTCCCCCATGATGGGGTCGACCGAGGAGATGATGGCCACCGCGTCGGCCACCATGCCGCCTCGCATCAGGTGAGGCAGGGTTTGCAGGTTCACGAAGCTGGGGCCGCGGATGTGCATGCGATAGGGCACCGCGGAGCCGTCCGACACCATGTAGCAGCCCAGCTCGCCCCGAGGGGACTCCACCGCGGCGTACACCTCACCGGCGGGCACCTTGAACCCCTCGGTGAAGATCTTGAAGTGGTGGATGAGGGCCTCCATCGACTCGTCGATGCGGGCGCGGGGCGGCGGAGTGACTTTCTTGTCCTGCACCCGGTAGTCGCCCGACGGCATCTGGTCGAGGATTTGGGCCAGGATGCGGATCGATTCCCTGATCTCGTTCAGCCGGATGGCGTAGCGGTCGAAGCAGTCGCCGTAGGTGCCCACCACGACGTCGAAGTCCACCTCGTCGTAGGCCAGATAGGGCATATCCCGGCGCAGGTCCCAGGCGTAGCCGGTGGAGCGGAGGATGGGCCCGGTCACTCCCAGCGCCAGGCACTCGGCGGTGTTGATAACGCCGACGCCCTGGAGCCGCTCCCGGTAGATGGGCTGGCCGGTGAGCAGGGTGTCGAACTCCTTGAGCCGGGCGGGCAGGGCGTCGATCAGGGTGAGCACCTCGTCGCGCCAGCCGTCGGGCAGATCGGCGGCCACCCCACCGGGCCGGATGTAGTTGTGGTTCATCCGCAGGCCGGTGATGGTTTCCAACAGGCGAAGGGCCTCTTCCCGCTCCCGCCAGCCGTAAAGCATCATCGACACCGCACCGATGTCCATGCCGTTGGTGGCCTGGAACAGCAGATGCGAGCTGATGCGGTTCAACTCGCACATCAGCATCCTGATCCAAGTGGCCCGGGGAGGAAGTTCCAAGCCCAGCAGGGCCTCGGTGGCCATGGAGAAGGCCAGCTCGCTGAACAGTGGGGCGGCATAGTCCATGCGGGTCACGTTGGTGGGGCCCTGGAGATAAGTGAGGGTTTCGCCGGTCTTCTCCATGCCGGTGTGGAGGTAGCCGATAACCGGCTTGGAGCGCATCACCGTCTCCCCCTCCATCTCCAGCATGAGCCGCAGCACGCCGTGGGTGCTGGGGTGCTGGGGCCCCATGTTCATGATCATGCTGGTATCGCTGGCGTTGGATTCCGCTTCGAGGCGCTCGCCGTCGTCTTCGCCGATGCGGAGCACCGCGCTGTCCTCCCGGCGGCGGACGGCCTCGTCGGTGGCAGTTTCCACCGTGGTCTCCGGTGCGCTCATCGGGTGGCCTTGAACTGGACGGGAATACGGCCCACCGCGAAGTCCTTTCGCAGCGGGTGGCCTTCCCAGTCGGGGGGCATGAGGATGCGGGTGGGATCGGGATGGCTTTCGAAGACGATGCCGAACATGTCGGCCACTTCTCGCTCCAAGGCTTCGGTGCCGGGAAACAGATCGAACAGGGTGGGCACGGTGGGATCGTCGGCGGGCACCTGCACCCGCAGCCGGATGCGGCCCGGCGTGGCGTGGGAGATGAGGGTCACCACCAGCTCGAACCGCTCCGCTTCCACCTCGGGGGGCAGGTCGGTGCGGCCGGGGTGCTCCAGGTAGTCCACCGCAGTCACGTCAAGCGCCGACACATAGCCCTCGTCGCGCAAGCCCTCCACCGTCTCGATGAGCTGGTCGCGGGATAAGTGCAATACCGGCGTTTCGACGACGTCGCTCATTTACGAATTACCACGCCCGTCGAGCTCTGGCCGTCTTGTTGGTCGACGGTGAGATTGGCTCCGGCCCCGGATTCGTCCCGGCGGCGGGTGATCTCGCCGCTGGTGATCTTGTCGTGAAGGGTCAAGATGGCGTGCATGAGGGTTTCCGGGCCGGGGGGACAGCCGGGGGCATAAACGTCCACCGGCACGATCTGGTCCACTCCCTGCACGATGGCGTAGTTGTTGAACATGCCGCCGCTGGAGGCGCACACCCCCATGGAGATCACCCATTTGGGCTCCATCATCTGGTCGTAGATGCGGCGCAGGATGGGGGCCATCTTCTGGGACACCCGGCCGGCCACGATCATCAGGTCGGCTTGGCGGGGAGAGGCCCGGAACACCTCCATGCCGTAGCGGGCCAAGTCGTAGTGGGCGCCGCCGGTGGCCATCATCTCGATGGCGCAACAGGCCAAGCCGAAGGTGGCCGGCCAACAGCTCCGGGCCCGAGACCACTTGACCAGATCCTCGAGCTTTCCGGTGACGAAGTTGTGGTCGACTCCCTCCAGCCCTTGATCGAGAACGACCTTGGGATCACCCAACAGTGGCAGCTTCATGCTGCTTCCTTCGGGGCGCTTCGTCCGTCCAAGCCCACTCGGCGGATGGTGCTATCGCTGGTGCGGCGGGCCGACACCTGGGGATCACGCCGCCAGATGGGGCGCGACGGCCCCCAGTCGAGAGCGCCGTTGCCGATGAGGTAGACGAACGACTCGAACACCGCCAAGGCGAATATCCCCATGGCCACCAGGCCAAACAGGCCCAGCCCCCGGTAGGACACCGCCCAGGGGTACAAGAAGATGATCTCGATGTCGAAGACGATGAAGATCATGGCGATGAGGAAGAATCGAACCCCGAACCGCTCCGGGGCGTCGGTGCTCTCTCCCACACCGCACTCGTAGGGGGCCAGCTTGGCCTTGGTCTGACGCCGGGGCGCCAATAGCCGGGAAGCGCCGAAACTCAAGGCGGCGAACAGCACGGCCAAAACCCCGAGGGCGAAGATCGGCAGGTATTGGCCGGTCATCGCGGTCTACCCCGAACCCTCGCCTTCCAGGCGTCGGCGGACTTCCAGATCGCGGGTGTGGAGCATCAAAAGAGAGGCCAAGAACAACAGACCGGAGCCGATGGTCACCAGAATACCGGGCAGGCGGAACCGGCCCAGATTGCGGCGGAGAAGCACCGAGATGACCGGTTCATTGGGATCGACCTCGGCGGGGGGCGGTGCCTGGCCGGCCACCGGTGTCTTGTAGATCGAGCGCTGCACCTGCACCACCGTGTAGTTGGTGGGGTGGCGGGGCATAGCGCTGGTGATGACCTTGTTGCTGACCCGCTCCCACACCCCGTTATTGAGCCTCTTCGGCTTGCCCCCCTGCTGATAGGCATCGAGCACCACGAAGGTGTTGCTCTGCTCGTCGGTGGCGCCGAAGCCCAAATCGGCGTTAGCCAAATAGTCGCTGGCCGCGGTGATGGCCTCTCCGGCGGCTTGGGTGGTCTCCAGGTTCCAGTCGCCCAGAACCAGCCAGCCTCGGCGCTCGGCCTCCTCGGTGAGCTCGGGGGCGACACCCTTCAGCTCGCTGAGGGTGAGGTCTTCGTTGCGGATGCGCTCCTCGTCGGCCAAGCGCTGCACTTCGCCTTCAACCTTGTCGCCGGTGAGCTTGCGGGGGTCGCCGGCCGCCAGAGCATCGTTGAAGGCAGTGACCTCAGCGCGAATGGTCCCCACGTCCCTGCTGTCCAACTCGGCTTTCTGCTGGCTATTGCCCAGAACTCGCACTACATGGATGGCCTTGGGCAGGCAGTCTTGGTCTCCCAATTCGGCACAGGTCACCGGGTTGGGAAGGTCGTCGAGAATTGTGGGAGGCGGGTTGGCCTCGTTGTCAGTCACCGATGGGTTGCCGATGTGGATGGCCTGTACCTCCCAGGTGGGCCGGGCCCCCTGGAGGCCGATGCCGTATAACGACCAAATGAACGCCATCATTACCGTCCATCCGAAGATGGCCGAGATGGCGATGAGGGTGCCGAGGCGGAAGCCGGTGTTGGTGGAGATGATGAGCCACACCGACCCCATGAGGATGGCCGAGCCCAATAGCACCGTGAGCAGGCCGCGAATCTCGTTGTCGAACGAGATGGCAGCCAGCGTGTTCACTGCGGCGAGCACTGAGCCCATGCTCACAACCCCCGCTCGTAGGCCACGATGTCGGCGATCTGCTCGGCAGTCAGCATGCCCGGTCGGACATTGCCGTCTTCCAGCGTGCAGAAGCCGTGGATGGCGCTGCGCTCATTGGAGTCTCGATCGCCCACGCACACGCCGAAGGCCGGCATCTGGCCCCCGCCGTCGCCCTGGCCGAAGTTGCCATAGCCAACGCCCTCTTCAGAGCCGATGGTGACGAAGCCGACGTGACCCTCGGCAGTGTCGAACTGCCGGAGAGTGGCCCCGTTGGTGAGGTTGGGTCCGAAGGCCCCGCCGCCAGGGATGCCCGCCGGGATCAGGTTGCCCAATGCGGCAACTGCCGCGGCCTCTTCGGGGGAGCCTTTGGCCAAGACCACCGGGCCTCCGCCGGGGGTGGACTCGGGTCCGGTGAACCGCCAGGAATCCCTGGGAGTGTGGCACCGGGCACAGCCATATTCCCCGTTGTTGAACAGCAGCTCACCCCGATCGGGCGAGGCCCCATCTACTTCGGGTAGAGCGCGGATGTGCTGCTCGCTGGTCTCTCGGATCTCCTGCTCCACCGAGGCCAGGTTCCGGGCGGCGGCCTCCGCCGCGGCCTCGTCGGCCCCCGCGTCCGCCACCGCGGCTTTAGCGGCCTCAAGCCGGCCTTCAAGGTCAGGGTTGGCCGCCAACACGTCGTCGCGCACTTGGAGCACGATGCCGTCCAACACTTCTTGTTCTACTTGATCGGGGTCGAGTTGGATGCTTTGGATGTACTGGATGAGCTCGTCCACCTGCTGGGTGGTGAGCGGACCGCCGCCGGGGGCGCCCCAGGCCTGCATGGGGGTGGGGGGGCGGCCGTAGTTGAGGATGTGGCGCACTTCCTCCTCAGAGAAGCGGTAGAGCACGGTGGTGAGGGCGGGAACATCCCACTCGATGGCGGCGATAAAGTTGCCAGCGTCGTCGGTGACCGACGTGGAGGTGGAGCCGCCGAGACCGCCTCCGCCGTGGCAGCTTGCGCAGCGCTCCTCGAACTGCCCGGCACCCCGGCTGGTGAACTGATCCCGGGAGAACTCCAGATAGCCCTGCTGGCGTCCGGGCTCGCCCAGCCAGTACAGGGGCAGGGCCACGCCGATGATCACCAGGGTGACCAGGCCGCTGACCAGGGCCAGGTCGAGCTTGGATGTTTCCAGCTCCTCGTCGCTCAGATAGGGCTTGCGGTTGGGGGCGAGGTCTACTTCGGAGCCTCTTTCTCCTCGGCCAGCCCACAACACGTTGTAGATGAGGTAGATGGCGAAGCCCACGATGGCCACCACCGCGATGGCCATGCCCAGGTTGCGCTGGGTTGAGGCGGCAAGCAGGTGCATCAGTGCGATGCCCCCCCGAGACAGCTCGGCCCTTCAGGCTCTTGGCCAGTGGTGTTCACCCCGATGGGCGGCCCCTGGATGACTGTGCCGGTGCGGATGATGAACTCGCCTTGGGAATTCACCGTCATGGCGAACCGGTCCATGCCCCGGGGGGCCGGTCCACCCCGCTTCTCGCCCACCTGGTTGTAGCGGGATCCGTGACAGGGACACTCGAACCACTGCGAGGTCTCACACTGCGGCACCCGGCAGCCCAGGTGGGGGCATTTCTGGAACAGGGCTACTAGGCCCGCCTCCATACCGACCAGCTCGGGGGCGCTGTAGGTGGCTTGCGCCTTGGGCAGGGCCGCCGCGGGGAATTCCGTCACCCAGGCGCGGGCATTGGGCAGGTACAAGAAGCCGTTCTCGTCTCGAATCCTCTGCTTGATGTCGTCGACCAAGCCCTCGTTCACATCAGCGCCGAATCCGGTGACAAACGGCGGCCACAAAAACGCCACGCAGGCCGCGCCGAAGCCAGTCAGGCTGAAGCCCATCATGGCCACCGTGCTGCGGTTGAGGAACTGGCGGCGGCTCACGCCCACAGCCTCGGGGTCGGGCGGAATCCACTCCTCCACCGACGCATCGGTCGCCTCCACCAGCTCGGTGCTGGCGCTGCGGCGGGCCTGCACCGCGGCTTGCTCCACCTCGCGGCCAGTGGGGGCATCGGACACACCGGAGTCGTCGATATCCACCCGGCCTCGGTCTCGCCGACGGGTCTCCCGAGTGAGTCGCCCTTCGGCTGCCATGGTCTCCCGACGACGGGCCGCGCCAATCAACACGATCACTGCGGCCACCACGATGATCGGTATGGCGATGGAGAGTGCGACGCCCATAGTCAGTTCCTACAGATCGAAGAAGAGGCCGACTTCCCACGGGAAGACGAAGTTGAAACCGGGGCCTCGGAAGAACGAGCCGATCAGCACCAGGATCGCCCAGAACATCAGGTGGATAGTCATGAGCGAGATGGCGAACTTGCGGTCTTCGGGCTTCTTGTTGGGGTTGCGGTCGACGTAGGGAGCCAGGATCAGCAGGAACAGCGCGATTCCGGGGATGGTCACCCCGGCCACCATCGGGTGGAACATGGTGAGCAGTTCCTGGAGGCCGAGGAAATACCACGGGGCCTTGGACGGGTTGGGCGTCTCGTTGAAGTTGGCCAACTCCAGCAGCGGGGCGTTCACGAAGATCGAGAAGATCAGCGTGAAGGCGGTGAAGATAAGGGCGGCCACAAACTCCACCACCAGCAGGTGGGGCCAGACGTGGACCTTGTCGGTGGGGGTGGCCTTGACGTCTTGGATGGAGCCCGACTTCACCACGGTGAGCAGCCGCTGGGTGCCTCCGCCGGGACCGGTGGGCTCGGGCTGGGCCGGACCGGCGGGCATGGGCGCAGTGGCTACCGCGGCGGCGGCTTGGGCGCCGCCGCCGGCCGCGGCTTGGTCCCGGGCCGACTTCGACCGGTCGAGCAAGTGGTCGGGGATCTTGGGACCGCCCGCGTCCCCTTCCCCGGCGGGTTCGGACGACGCCGCTTCGGAGGATTCGGGCGCGGCCCCGCCCCCGCCGCCCTGTTGGGCTTCGGCGCGCTCACGAGCCTCTTGGGCTCGCTTCAGGAGGTGTTCGGGGACTTCCGCCATGGGCTTTCGGATCGGGCCAGAAACGTCGGTGCGACGTCGTTTCTAGAGCGGCCCGGAAATACCTCCGTCCTTTCTTACTCGCCAGAAGTGGATGGCCATGAATATGACGATCACAAAGGGCAGCATCAGCACATGCAGCACATACCATCGCAGGAGCGTGTCGGTGCCGATCTCCACGCTGCCCAGCAGCACGAAGCGCACTTGATCGCCGAAAACCGGGGTGAACCCCATCATGTTGGTTCCCACCGTCACCGCCCATAGGGCCAGCTGGTCCCACGGAAGCAGATAGCCGGTGAACGAAAGCAGCAGGGTGAGGGTCAACAAGATGACCCCGATGACCCAGTTGAACTCTCGGGGCGGTTTGTAGGCCCCGTGATAGAAGACCCGGGCCATGTGCAAGAACACGGTGATGACCATGAGGTGGGCGGCCCATCGGTGCATGTTGCGCACCAGCAACCCGAAGGCGACCGAGGTTTGGAGGGTGTAGATGTCATCCCAGGCCTGCGCCGCGGTGGGCCGATAGAAGAACATCAAGAAGATGCCGGTCACGGTGAGCAAGATGAACAGGAAGAAGCTGAGACCGCCTAAGCACAGGGTGTAGCTGACCTTCACCGCGTGGCGCTTCACCTTCACCGGGTGAAGGTGGTACAGCACGCTGTTCATGATTACGTAGCTGCGGTTCCGGGGGCTGTCGCTGTAGCCCTTGCGGAATATGGAGCCGGGTCGGAAGATGGACGACCAGGCTTGCGACCCCTGCATGTCGCTCATCATTTGGCTCGCGGCCTGCTTGGCTCGCTCGCTCGCCGGTGGTTTGGGCTGCTTTGCCACGTTGCTCCTGAGTCCTCTTATCCGTTCCGGGCCTAAGTTCTAGGTCAACCGCATGCCGTAGCCGTAGCCGTAGCTGGTCATTCGCTGGTGGGGGTCGCCATCGCCTCCGGGGTCGCCCAGTCGGCCCAGGGTGATCACCCCGGTGGGGCACCGGTCCACGCACAGGGCGCACCGGGTGCAGGCGTCCTCGTCGATGGTGAAGATCACATGGTCGCTGGGATCAACGCCGGGCTGTTCGGCTCCCACGGCCAGATCGACCGCGTCGGGGGCCACCATGTGGATGCACTTCCACGGACAGATGTCCACGCATCCTTCGCACATGATGCACTCGGACTGGTCGATGTGGATGAACTGCTTGGGCTTGACCTTGCTCTGGAGGTAGTCGTTGTCTACCTCCACCAACACGTAGTCGTCGCGGAACTCCGGCATGGGGGGGTTGGCGTCGCTGCTGGCCATCAGACTGGTGCCCCCTCTCTCACGATCGGTCGTCCATACTCAGACTTCTCCACCTCGACCGGAGCGGTCTTGCCCCGGTTCTGCCACACCATCCAGCCGGCGATATTCCCGGCCAACGCCAAACCGTAGATCAACACCGCAACCACATCGCGCAATACCAGGTAAGGCAGGTCGAAGGGCAGAGCCCAGGAGATGATGCCCTGGTTGCCCACGTAGTAGCCCTCGATCAGGCGATCTTTGCGCCAGCCGAGCTCGCTGTCGGCGTACACCAGCCACTGATGGGGCACCACGCCGTAGATCCAGAACAACAGGAAGAAGACCAAAGCGGCGCCAAACATGGCCTCGCCCCAGGTGTGGTACTTGCCCACCGGACGGCGACGGGCGTATTCCAAGAAGGCGACGATGCCCAGCACCGACACCACCAAAGAGGCGGTGAAGGCCACATTGAAGTACGGCGCACCCAAGCCCTCGTCGTACTGGTGGACGGCGATGAAGGCCCACAGCGCCAGGTAGAGGACGAAGCATCCTCCGAGGGCCATGTAGAACTTGGTGACGGCGATGTCTATGGGCCTACGAGCGGCCACGGTCCTCCCCTTGTGGGTGCGTTCGCGATTGATAGTAGTAGCCCCACCCTGCACTTCTACACATCAAAGTACCCCCTCCCCACCCCCCTTCTTCGCCGACACAAGCCACTGCTGGCAATGGTTAGGCCGTTAGCCTTGAGCGGGCCTAATGTGGCACGGGGCTGGACGTGGTGCCGGCCGGGAATCACACCGGAGGAGCGTTGGTAGAAGTACCCGAGCATCTGCTGAAACGATCGGCAGATCGTCGCAAGGACCTCGGCGCGTCCACCGGCGACGAACCGGCCGCAGAGGCACCGGCATCGGAGACATCCGCCGCCCCTGCGGTGGCTGAAGCCCAGGCCCCGGCCGCCGCGGCGGGCCCCTCATTGCCCGAGCTTCCCGACCTGGATCCGGAGCCCGAACCCCAACCAGAACCGGTCAAGCCGTGGGTACAGGCCGCGTTGAGTCGCAAGAAGATTCCGGTGTGGGCCGTGCCGGTGCTGATCTTCCTGCCGTTCTGGGCCATCATCTTCGCCGGCACCCTGGAATCGCCCGAGCGCGACAGCGAGATCATCGCCATGGGCCGGGAGGTGTATGACGGCAGCGGCGGTTGCGCCGGCTGCCACGGCGCTGAAGGCGGCGGCGGGGTGGGCCCGGCGTTGAGCAACGGCGAGGTAATGGCCACCTTCGGCGACTGGCGAGACCACGTCATCTGGATCGTCAACGGCTCCCCCGCCGAACCTGGCACCCTGTATGGCGACAACAACGAGGTGTCACTGGGAGCGGCCAACGGCATGCCAGCCTTCGGCGAAGACCTGAGCGCCCGGGAGATCCTGGCGGTGACCTACTTCGAGCGGGTGGAGATCGGTGGTGCCGATGAGGCCGACCTGCATGATCTGGAAGAGCTGTTTGAGGCCGAAGGGGCGGTGCCAAGTCAATTCGCCATCGGACAGACCTTCCGCAGCACGTTGAGCGGCCTGCTGTCCACCGCCGGGGTCGGAGCGGGCTAATCCTCTCGCGAGCCGAGTTGGCGGCGTGATCAACCGCGAATCCTGTCGATGACGGATCGCCGCGACCTGTTGGTGGTGGGCGGCGGTCCGGCGGGAGCAGCCACTGCCTACTGGGCGGCCCGCCACGGCCTCGACGTGGTGGTGGTGGAGCGCAAGGAGTTCCCCCGCGACAAGACCTGCGGCGATGGCCTCACCCCCCGGGCGGTCAAGTCGCTGTGCGATATGGGCCTGGCCGACCAGCTCAACCGCTACCACCGCTACGGGGGCCTGCGGGCGGTGGCCCACAAGCGCACGATGGAGCTGGCCTGGCCGCAGCACTCGGTGTTCCCCGACTACGGCTATGTGGTTCGACGGCGGGAGCTCGACAAGCTGGTGGCCGACCATGCGGCGGCCGCCGGGGCCGAGATGCTTCTGGGCACCGAAGCCACCCGGCCACTCCTGGTCAACGGGGTGCTCGACGGGGCCGAGGTGGTGGATAAGGCCACCGGGCAAACCCACCAGATCCAGGCCCAATATGTGGCGGTGGCCGACGGGGCCAACTCCCGGTTCGGCCGGGCCCTGGGCACCGCCCGAGACCGGGCCTACCCCCAGGGCATGGCGATCCGCACCTACTTCGAGAGCCCGCTGCACGACACGCCGTGGATCGAGAGCGCCCTGGACATGCGAGACCGCAACGGCAATTCGCTGCCCGGCTACGGCTGGATCTTCCCTCTGGGCGATGGAAGTGTGAACGTGGGCGCGGGGCTGTTGTCCACGTTCCGCGACTACACCTCGGTTAACACCTCCCATCTGATGCGGGAGTTCGCGGCCACGCTGCCTTCCTACTGGGAGATCGATCCCAACCGGCCGCTCATGGAGCCGGTGGGCGGGCGTCTGCCCATGGCCGGGTCGGTACACCCCAAAGTGGGGCCCAAGTATCTGGTGGTGGGGGACGCGGCCGGATCGGTGAACCCCTTCAACGGCGAGGGCATCGACTACGCCTACGAGACCGGGAAGATGGCAGCCGACTTGGTGGCCGAGGCCATCGCCACCGGCGACGGCGGGATGATCTGGCGGTACCCGAAACTGCTGGAGGAGAACTACGGGGCGTACTTCCGTGTCGCCCGAATATTCGCCCGGCTGATCGGCAAGCCGGCGCTGTTGCGGCAGTTGACTCGGATCGGCATGCAGTCTCGCCCGGCTATGGAGTGGGCCCTGCGGATCATGGCCAACCTCATGGACCCCGACAACCCCGGCCCAGCCGAGTACATCTACAAAGCCGCCGAAAAGGCCTCCACGGTCTCATCGATGTCATCTTCGGCGTGGGCCAGGCTGGGGAAGAGGGCTTCGTAGGGGCCGGGGGCGAAGGCCACGCCCGCTTCGAGGAGGGCGTGGAACACCCGGGGATAGACGCCGTTCTCGGCGGCGGCCTTGGCCTGGTCGAAATCAGTTGGCGCGTCGACGCAGAAGAACACTCCGAGCAGTGACCCCACCCGGGGCACGGTGCAGGCCACGCCCGCCGCGGTGGCGGCCGCGGTCATGCCGTCGGCCAGTCGGGCCGCGGTGTCGGTGAGGGTGCGGTAGGCGTCGGGGGTGAGCTGTTCCAAGGTGGCCAACCCGGCCGCGGTGGCCAGCGGGTTTCCCGACAGAGTTCCGGCCTGGTACACGCCGCCCAGCGGGGCCAGGTGCTCCATCAGATCGGCTCGCCCCCCGAACACGCCGATGGGCAATCCGCCGCCCACCACCTTGCCGAAGCACCACAGGTCGGGAGTCACCCCGAACCACTCGGTGGCGCCGCCCGGGGCCAGGCGGAAGCCGGTGATGACCTCGTCGAACACCAATAGGGCGCCGGCCTCGTCGCACGCGGCTCGCAGCCCCTCCAGAAATCCGGGGACCGGGGCCACCACTCCCATGTTGGCCGCCACCGGCTCCACCACCACTGCGGCCACGTCGCGGTCCACAACGGGAACCTGGTTGTAGGGGGCCACCACGGTGTCGGCCACCGCTCCGGGGGTGACGCCAGCCGAGTCGGCGAGTCCCTGGTTGGCCACGCCGCTGCCCCCGGCGGCCAGCAGTCCGTCGCTGTGGCCGTGGTAGCAGCCGGCAAACTTGATGATCTTGGTGCGGCCGGTGGCGCCCCGGGCCAGCCGGATGGCGGCCATGGCCGCCTCGGTGCCGCTGGAGGTGAGCCGGGTCCAGTCCATTGCCGGTACTCGCTGGCACAGCAGTTCGGCCAGCAGCACCTCGCGTTCGGTGGGCGCCCCGTAGCTGGTTCCGTCGGCGGCGGCTTTGGCCACCGCGTCGGTCACCGCCGGATGGGCATGGCCCAAGATGCCGGGGCCGTAGCTCTGCACGTAGTCGATGTAGCGGTGCCCCTCCACGTCCCACACATAGGGCCCCTCGGCCCGGGCCACGAAGTACGGGGTGCCCCCCACCGACCGAAACGAGCGCACCGGCGAGTTGACCCCGCCGGGGATCACCCGCCGCGCCCGCTCGAACAACCCCTGGTTGGTGACCATGCCCGCGATCCTAACTATCCGACTCCCCACCGGTTAGAGCGAGAATGAAGAAGCCACAAGCTAGGTGAGCCATCCTCACTGATGCTGCCGCACTTATGAATGACATGCATGTTCTGTTCTTCGCGGTCGGCGAATCACCTAGGCTGGCATGCTGTGTCTCAAAGGCCTCAGCCCCGGACCATCGTCTACGTCGATGGCTTCAATTTCTATTACGGGGCGCTCAAAGGCAACCCAGATCTGAAGTGGCTTGACTACCGAGAATTGGCTAGCCGTCTGTTGCGGGGACACCACGTTGGTGCGGTCAAGTACTTCACTGCACGAGTTCAGGATCGACGCGATGATCGAGGACTAGCCCAGCGGCAGGGCGTCTACATCCGTGCCCTCAAAGAGCATTCTGAAGCCGAAATCCACTTAGGTCAGTTCAAACATAGGGAGAAGAACCTGCCCCTTGCCCGCGGGTACCGATCCGGCAAGATCAAGATGGCCCGCGTGGTGCACACCGAGGAGAAGGGATCAGACGTGTCCCTCGGTGCACACCTTGTACGCGATGCCTGTCACAAGAACATGGACGTTGCGTTGGTCTTGTCCAACGACAGCGACCTACAAACCCCGGTCACGATGGCCGAGGAGGAGGGAATAGCCGTGGTCACGGTTAACCCCCACAAGCAGACCGAGCAGCCGAGGCGCTTGTTGAGTGGCGACAAGCGGACACTGAACCGGAAACTGCTAGAGCAGTGCCAGCTCCCTGACCCAGTTACAAGCCGGTCAGGCAAAAGGATCCACAGGCCCAGAGAATGGAGGGTCTGACGCGCAGAAACCCGCCGAAGCGGGTTCCTGCTGGGCCTAGCCCCTCGACAGAGAACTAGGTGGTTCGCTCTTAGTCTAAGTCGCCGGGCACATTTTTCAAGTCAACTTGTGCGGAGGTTGGATTGGGCATGCCCGTGTTCACGGCGGTCTCGTCGACGTCGAGGGCCATGGCCGAGGTGCATGTTGGACCCTCAGCAACTCCCGAGTAAAGCGGGATTGGAGTGAGAATGCGCCCAGGTCGAACCCATCCGGCTCGACAATGTAGGCATCCGTTCTAATTCGCATCCGATGAGGGAGCACCGGATCCGTCCCCCTTCGGATGAATGCCGAGACTGGTGATTCTGGCATGGCGTGCATCAATCAGTAGTGATCTGGCCCTGTAGAACTTGAATGCGGGCTGTTGTGTCCAACATCTCCTAGCTTGATCCAATGCGTCTGAATCCCGAGGAGTTCACAGCAACACCTGATGACCCGTACGTTCACGACCTGCTAGGTCGTGCCTCGCAGATCAACGCCTTGTGCGACATCATGCAGAACGCCGATGGTCATGCCGTCGTCTCAATCGACGGTCCTTGGGGGTCAGGAAAGACCGCTTTCGTAGCAATGTGCTCGGCTGAACTCCGCCGCCGCGGCACCCGCGTTGTGGATTTCAATGCCTGGCAGCAGAGCTACACCAAGGACCCGCTGGTAGATCTTGTGTCGGCTATCGCCTCAGAACTGGGGGGCACCTGGCCCAAGACCCTCAAAAGAACCCTGGTCGACATCAGTCTCCACTTGGCCAAGATCGGCTCTCGCGGGGTGATCGACCGCGACGCCATAAGGCGCAAGAGATGGGCGATCTTCGATCCTTGGCACGAAGCCAAGACCAAAGTGGGGGAATTCAAAGACACCCTCGCCCAAGCTGCCAAAAGGGCCTCCGGTCCTGGGCCAGCTCATTTCGTAGTGCTTATCGACGAACTGGACCGTTGCCGGCCTAACCACGCCCTTGCCCTCATAGAGACTGTCCGCCATCTCTTTGCGGTCGACGGTGTGGTGGTATTGCTCGCCCTCAACCGAGAAGAACTGTGCCACTCAATCCAGAGCCTCTACGGTCCCCGATTCGACGCCGACCGGTACCTTCGTCGCTTCACTGACCTGCCCTACTCGCTATCCCCTCCTGCTACAGATCACCTCGCGGCCTTCACGAATGAACTTCTAGCCAACCTTGGTTTGGATTCCAGGCTCGTCACCATGATCGGCAGAAGCGACGTGCCGGACTACAGCCCTCTGATGCTCCAAATGATTGCCGCAGCCAGCAGACACAACCTCAGGGACCTACAACAAGCGCTCCACCTCACAGCCGTCGCCTTGCAATCAGCCAAGATCCGCCAAGGCACCGCCGCAGACAACTGGGCATCGAAGCAGAAGGCAGCAGCCTTGATCGTCCTCAGGACACTCGACATGACGGCCTACCAACACCTCGCCAACAAGGGAGACCCATTCACCGCGGTCGCAACAATGAACCGAGCGATCACCGACGATCCTCAAACGCTCGCCGACATCTCGACCTGGGACAAGGCCCACGAGAAGATAGAGGCCTCCCTGCTGACAGAATCGTTCGATGCCCTCTTAATGTCATCACCAACTGTCCTCGAAGGTCATAGCGCTCACTCAGTTTTCGAGCGGCAATACGTAAGTGCCTTCGCCGCAGCCTTCGAAGACACACCAGACGCAACCGACGCCGCAGGCATCCGTGCAAGAAAGATTCTCGCGGCAACCGAGACACGCCTTGGAGAACAACCAACGTCAACGTTGAGACTCGACGAACTCTCCGGGATAATCGATCTCACTGCCCTCTAGCCAGGCCCGCCAATCCGGGACAGTGCCTAGCTCCTTTAGGTCCCCACCAGCGGTTATGTTCTCCTATTAGCCTGTCAGGCGGAGGAAAGCCGCACGATGACGAAGACACCCGCTGAGCGAGCCCATGTATTTCCAGGAATAGAACTGGAGCTACCCGTCCTGTCCATGCATGCTCACGCTGGACCTGCCCAGGATCGGAATGAGAACTCGGTTCAGATCGAGCCGACCGTCGAAGCGCTATTGGAGTGGTTGGGTGAACTGGGGCCCGTCTCATTCAACCCGGTGCCGCTGACCCATAGGACGACGTCAGACCAACATCTCGACGATGTCCTAGAACCCCCACTACCCACCGTCGATGAGGTCGCTGAAATAAACAGCAGAGGCATACCCAACGGATTCGGCACTGTGACTGGCACCATTCGAATCCTGCTCAAGAGGCAACGTCACTTTGGTGTTGGCGAGATAATTGGCGGGAGAGCCGCAGACCTAGAAAAGGTCTGGTTTGACAGGTGGATGTACGTCGCATTTCTCAAGGCTTCACTCAGTGACCCCGTTGCAATAATGCTGGAGACTCCCGAAGGGGCATGTGTCGACGGGACTGATGTCGTTCCAGGGGAGCTAATGCACCGGATGACCGACCTCGCCGAAACGATTGCCCGAGTGGAGGAGTCCTGTCCAGAGATAAGGACCGGAAACGTGCCATCACGTCGAATAGCACGACTGATCAATCAAAGACCGAACCGGCACGAGATTATTGACCTCTTAGACGAGGGCGTGACCCTCGGCCGGAAAATTGAATCGGCTTCAGAGGCATTGCTTGACTGCCGAATCCAGCCTCAGTGGAGTCATCCAGATTCTGTCCTAATCGAGACCAGCAAGGTGTTCAACACTGTGGTAGGAGCACGCAAGTGGCTTGAAGGCACGATTAACGCCTTAGACAAGTGGAATCGCAGATGACGATTTCGACAAAGCCGGATTAGGGAACAGGAGTACCCACCTACGGATGGGTCAATTGGCACCTCGACCAGACATCAAGAAAATCGCCTAGGCCCAATTGTATTCGAAGGGATCTACCGATCAGCATCGGGAATCAGGCATAGCGTCCCGAGATTCCTCAGCTGGCGAATAAGGCTTCGAGGGCGGTGATCAGGCCGTCGACAGTGTGCTCGGTGGCCTCTACCGCCACCTCCAGCCCCGCGCTGCGGGCGGTGGCGGAGGTGATGGGGCCGATGCTGGCCACCACCTGAGGAACCGCGTCGGCGCCGTAGGCGTCCACGAAGTTGGTCACCGTGGACGATGAGGTGAAGGTGATGACCTCGGCGTCGGCGAGCAGAGATGCCGCATCGGGATCGACGGCAGGAGCCACGGTGCGATAGGCGGGAACCACATCCACTTCCCAGCCGGCGGCGGCCAGACCGTTGGGCAGCACATCGCGGGCGGTTTCGGCCCGGGGGATGAGCACTCGACCGGGACTGTCGGGCCCAACCTCATCAGGCCCAACTTCATCAGATAGGGCTTCCAGCAGGGCCTCGGCCACGTACTGCTCGGGCACCAAGTCGGCCACAACGTTGCGTTCGGCCAGTGCGGCGGCGGTGCCCGGACCGATGGCGGCCACTTGAACTCCTCCGAGGCTGCGGGCATCGCGCAATTGCTCGAAGAACCGGGCCACCCCGGTGGGCGAGGTGAACACCACCCAGTCGTAGCGGCCCACCTGGGCCGCGGCCTGGGCCAGGCGGTCGAGGTCCTCGGGAGGCGCAAAGGCGATGGCCGGCATCTCGATGGCCTCCGCTCCCCGTTGGCGAAGCTTGGAGGCCAGGTCGGCGGCCTGGGGCTGGGCCCGGGTCACCACGATGCGGCGGCCGAATAGGGGCCGATTCTCGAACCAGGCCAGGTCGGCAGCAGCCACCTCGCCGATGACGATGGTGGCCGGCGGTTGGGGATCCAAGTCGGCCAGGGTGGCCAGGGTGGCCCGCAGTGTGCGCTGGTTGGGGCGGGTGCCCCACTGCACTGCGGCTGCCGGGGTGTCGGGGGCCATGCCCCCGGCGATGATCCGTTCGCAAATGGCGCGGCAGCGGGCCGCGCCCATGAGCACCACCACCGTGCCGCCCAGCGCGGCCACTGCCTCCCAATTGACCGATCCCTCCCCTTTGGCCGGATCCTCGTGGCCAGTGACCACGGTGAACGAGGTGGAGGAATAGCGCATCGTCACGGGGATCCCGGCGTAGGCGGGAACCGCCACTGCGGAGGTGATGCCGGGGACCACCTCGAAGGCAACGCCGGCCGCGGCCAGCGCGGCGGCCTCCTCACCGCCCCGGGCAAACACGAAGGGGTCGCCGCCCTTGAGGCGCACCACCTGCTGGCCGGCCCCACCCCGAGCCACCAGCAGGGCGTTGATATCGTCTTGGGAGGTGCGAGGTCCGCCGGGCTGCTTGCCCACCGAGATGCGCTCGGCATGGGCCGGAGCCAAGTCGAGCAATGAGGTCACTGACAGCCGGTCGTACACCACCACATCGGCACTGGCCAGAACTTCAGCCCCCCTCAAAGTCAAAAGAGTAGGATCGCCCGGCCCGGCACCGACCAGATAAACGGTCATCGGGCCATCCAAGCCGGCTTGTGAATGACGGTCACCAGGACATCCAAACGAGCTTCAAGTAAACGGTCACCAGGCCACCGTATCGAGCAACTGGCGGGCCAGGCGCTGCCCCACGGCCTCTCCGTCTTCTCCTTCACCCACCACGGTGTGACACCGGCCGCCAGGGCCATCGGCCAGCACCGCTCGCATGGCCAGTGCAGGGCCCTGGACATGGGCGTGGGCACCAGCCGGTAGCGTGCAGTCGCCGCCCAGAGTGGCCAAGAAAGCCCGCTCGGCATCGACCGCCCGGCGGGTGATCGGGTCTTCGATGGCTGCCAGCAAGGCGCGGACTTGGTGGTCGTCTTCTCGGCACTCCACCGCCAGGGCGCCCTGGCCCACCTGGGGCACCATGGTCTCGCAGCCCAGCACGTCGACCACCGGGGGATGCTCGCCCAGGCGCTCCAGTGCGGCCTGGGCGATAACCACCGCGTCGTAGTCGGCCGCTTTGGCCAGCCGGGTGCCGATATTGCCCCGCAGGTCGGCGAACCGCAGGTCGGGGCGTAGCTCCCGAAGCTGCACCCGGCGACGGGCTGAGCCGGTGGCCACCAATGCTCTTTCAGGAAGATCGACCAGCCGGCAGCCCACCAGCGCGTCCCGGGGGTCGGCCCGGCGGGGTACTGCGGCGATAACCAAGCCGTCGGGGGTGGCCGCGGGCAGGTCCTTGGCCGAGTGGACGGCGATGTCAGCTCGGCCGTCGAGCACTGCGACTTGCACTTCCTTGACGAATGCCCCTTTGCCGCCGATGACTGAGATGGGCTCGTTGGCCAACCGGTCGCCGGTGGTGGTTACCAAAACCGGCTGGACATCGGCGGCGTGGCCCAACAGTTCAGCGATGTGGGCGGTCTGCCAGCGGGCCAAGGCGCTGCCTCGGGTGGCGGCGCGCAACATGGGGGAAAGCTTAGAGATCGAAGAGGTCCCGGAGTGCTTCGGCCAAACGGTCACCCCGCGGCGATCCGGCGGCGTCCTTCAGCCTCACCGTAGGCTCGTGCAGAAGCTTGCCCACCAGACCCCGAGTGGCCGCTTCCACCGCTTCCCGCTCGGCCGCGGACAGCCCACCCGAATGGCGGTCCAGCTCCTCTTTGCGCAGAATCTCGGCCCGAGTCCGGAAAGCGGCGATCAAGGGGGCCGCCTCGCGGGCCGAGCTGTGGTCCAGATAGCGGTTCAGCTCGTCGTCGATGATGCCCCGCACCCGGTCCAACTCGGCGCGGCGCTCTCGCAGTCCCCTATCAGCGAAGGCCCTCAGATCGTCCATGTCCAGCAGGGTCACCCCGTCCAGATCGCCCGCCGCGGGATCCACATCGCGGGGCACCGCGACATCCACGATCAAAAGCGGGCGGTTGGCCCGCTCGGCCATGATCTCGGCCACGTCGCAATGCTCCAGAATCATCGACGACGCACCGGTGGATGTGAGCAGTACGTCCACTACCGCCAATTCGGCGGACATCTCGTGAAGGCCCACTGCTCGGCCTCCGATCCGCTGCGCCAACTCCTCGGCCCGACCGGTGGTGCGATTGGCCACCACGACTTCGGCCGCCTCGCTCTTGGCCAGGCTGGCAGCCATGCCTTCACCCATGTCTCCGGCGCCCAGCACCATCAGACGACGGCCAGCCAAACCGCCCAGCCGCTCGGTGGCCAAGGCCACCGCCGCCTGGGAGACCGAGGTGATATGACGGGATATGCCGGTCTCAGTACGGGCCCGCTTGCCCACTTCTGTGGCGTGGCGGAAAAGGTTGTTCAGCGACGAGCCGCAAGTGCCCTCCAACCGAGCGGTCTCCCATGCGCTCTTGACCTGCCCTTGGATCTCGTTCTCACCGAGCACGGCTGAGTCCAGGCCGCACGCCACCGAGAAAAGGTGCGACACGGCGTCTGCCTCATAGTGGGCATAGAGCGCATCGCTGAACTGCTCAGGGGCCACGTGGGCGCTCTCGGAGAGGAAATCCCGCACATTCTGAAACGCCCCGTGGAAGGTCTCGGCAAAGACGTAGACCTCGATGCGATTACAAGTGGACAGCACGACCGCCTCGGAAACATGCTCCCGACCGATCAGGTCGGCCAGCGCCTTGGGCAGGGAAGACTCATCGATGGTCATCCGCTCGAGAAGGCCGAGCGGTGCCGATCGGTGGTTGAGGCCTATCGCCAGTACAGACACTTATTGCCAGCTTCCGTGTCTACCGGGGACTACTAGTTATGCAGTCGTACATTGGGTGTGCCTACCGGTTTCGCCTACATCAGGGTGTTCTCGACCAAGCGGTCGATCTTTGCTTGCGCTTGTCCGGTTTCGCCGGAGCGGATCAACTCCAGCATTCCCGAATCCAATACATCTTGCCAAGCCAGGCCCTCAGTGTGCATCCCCGTTGCCTGAATCCTCTCGCGCGCCTCGCTGAGCAGGCATAACAGGGTCTCGTATTCGGGGCCGATCTCGGCCTCCAAGCGCTGGCGGAGCCAGCGTGACAAGGCTGGACTATGGCCTCCGGTGGAGCAGGTGACCATCAGCGGCCCGCGACGCAGTTTGCTGGGCAGGGTGAAGGAGCAGTTATCGGGGTCGTCGGCGCTGTTCACCCACACTCCGGCCGACTCGCCGTCGCGGTAGACCTCGGCGTTCACCTCTTGGCAGCCGGTGGCCGCTACCGCGAGCCGGTAGCCCTCGACATCGCCGGAGCGATACTCACGGCGATTCACGGAGATGCCGGGGCGGTCTTCCAACTCGGGAACCACGTCCGGCGCGATCACGTCCACCACAGCCCCGGCTTCCAGCAGGCCTACGGCCTTGGCCAACGCCACCTGGCCTCCTCCCACCACCAGGCAGCGGTGGCCACGAACCCGCAGATTCACCGGATAGAGCACTTCTTGTACGGGCACCATTGGCTACCTAGCGAACGAGCACAAACAGTTGGATGACCGCAGCGATGAGAATGGCCAACAACAAGATGGCGATAGCGATGGTCGTACCCGGTCTCATGCCCGTTAATCCGATCGTTTGGGTTGCAGCTGAACAGAGGTGGTCGATGCCGAGCCGCCGGTCTCCACCGTGACAGAGTCGCCCTCGGTGCAGTTCAGCTCAAAAGCAGCTGATCCCCGGTTGACGGCGACGGCCACCAAGCCATAGGAGTCTACCAGCACCCCTAATTCGCCACTCTCCAGATCGCGGTAGCTGCCCACCCGACGGACGTTGCGACCGACTTCGCCGGCGGTGAGCCGGAGCGCGTTGCCAAGCGGCTCAATCTCGGCCGGGTCCAAGTTGAGCTGCACGTTGCCAAACCGGTCAATCCACAGCACTTCGGCGAATATCCGCTCGCCGTCGACTCGGCTGACCGGCACCATGCCGGGGGTCAGGGACTCCACCGGGACCAGTGCCCCGAGATCTTCGAGGCCGGCGCCCAAGCACAGGTGAGCAGCGGCGGGGGCAAACACATCGCGGCCAGCAAACGTCGGGCCGGGGGCGTGAAGCTGATAGTGCTCGGCGGTGAGCTCCACCGCTCGGGAGGCGCCGCCCACCATGGCCACCGCCGGGGCCAGCAGGCCGTTGTCGGGGCCCACCAGTACCGAGTCGCCGTCGCCCACCTCCACCGCCACCGCTCGGCGATCACTGCCCACCCCAGGGTCAACCACTGCCAGCACAACGCCGGGCACCAAGTACTGGGCGCTGCGGGCCAGAGCCAAACCTCCAGCTCGCACATCGTGGGGGGCGATGTTGTGGGTGATGTCCACCACCGCCACCTCGGGGGCGATGGAGCGGATGACCGACTTCACCACTCCCACAAACTCATCGCTCAGCCCGTAATCGGACAGGAACGAGATGGTGTCGTACCGCAGCGTCATTGCTTGGCCAACACCTTGTGGGGGCCAAGGGGGAGTGGCAGTGTCAGCCTGCTTGGGTGTAGCGACTGGCCAAGTATCGGTCGACGTCGCCCTCTCGCAATCGATACGACTTGCCGATCCTCACCGCGGGAAGGTCTCGGGCCTTTATCAGCCGGTAGACCGTCATCGTTGACACTCTCATGAGGGCAGCAACCTCTGCCACGGTCATGAGTTTTTCCCGCCCATCTGGCTTAGCCATGCCATCACACCCCTGACTCCGCTGTGCGCCGCTCACCTTACGCAGAACTGCTAGTGGTGTGCCACCCCGCATGGACAACAACAAGAAATGCCTGATTAACCTGCCGTTTGCCTCCTCAAGTGGCACCCCCCGCTATGGCCGGTTACCACACCTATGCCTGATTAACCTGCCGTTTGATTCCTCAGGTACCACCCAGCTCGCGGCTGCGCTGGGTGGCGGCCACCACCGCAGCGATGAATGCCGACGCCGCCCCTCGGGCTTCCAGCTCGGCGATACCCGCGGCGGTGGTGCCCCCCGGAGAGGTCACCGCGGCCCGCAGATCGGCGGGCAGCTCGCCCGACTCGGCCAGCAGCCGGGCCGCCCCCAAGAGGGTCTGGCGGGTGAGGGCATCGGCCATGTCCGGGGAAAGGCCCACCTCTTGTCCGGCGGCCATCAAGTTCTCCGCCATCCAGAACAGGTAGGCAGGTCCCGAACCGGAGAGCCCGGTGACCGCGTCGAGCATCGACTCATCGCACACCACCACCGTGCCAACCGCTTCCAGCACGCCGGTGGCCCATTCCAGATCCCCCTCGGTGGCATGACGGCCCGCGGCAATGGCCGCTGCGCCCTCGCCTACCAGCGCGGGGGTGTTGGGCATGGCCCGGATAACCCGGGCGCCGGGGCCGAGAACTGCCTCGAGTGCCCCAGTGGTCACACCGGCTGCAATGCTGAGGACCCGGCCGACCCCCGCCGACTTGAGGTTGCTTCCGACCGAGGCGGCATCGTCGGGCTTGACGGCGAGAACAGCATCAGCCTGTTGGAGCGGATGGTCGGCCACTGTCACGCCACTGAAGCGTTCGGCCAATTCTTCTCGCCGATCGGAGATCTTCTCTACTACGGCCAGCTCGCCCGGCTGAGCCCATCCGCCGGCCAGCAAGCCGCCGAGCAAGGCCTCGCCCATGCGGCCTCCGCCGATGAGTTGCAGTCGAAGTGCCACCTCACTGCTATAGCACCCCGGAGCCGGTCTCATCCGGCAAAAAACTCTGGCCGGTGGGATGACTTCCCCGATCACTCCCACCGACCAAGAGCACTACCCAGGGAACTTACATCCAATTTATATTGAAAACAACTAAAAATTATCAAAAAGTGCTAATCTTTGAACCGGGTCTGGTAGCCGATCCGCATACAGGGCCGAAACCACCGCTCGGAATAGGCGTAGAACGAACCCAAGAGCCGGTCGATCTCCGCTTCGGTCACCGCATGGGCTGGCAGTTCGGTCACCAGGAACACGGCATCTTCGATCCCGATGGCGAAGCGCAAACCGGCCAGCTCGCGGTTGCGGCGCAACAGATACTCATACAGCCGGCCCTCGTTCTCCTCGGGTGCGGGCATGAAGTGGCACTCGCAGTGCAACTGGCGCTGGCCGAGAGTGAACCACACGGTGGACACCGTCTTCTCCTCCCCCACCATTCGCACGTACCAACGGCGCTGGCCGGGCTCGCCCCGGTCCACGGTCAACACGGTGGGATTGGTGTGGAGTTGGTCGTCCAGCCAGGCATCGATGTCCGACTCCAAAGCGGCCAACTCCTCGGGCCGCAGAATCATGGGCAATGGACAGGGTTGCAGGCCATCGGCGGCGTCATGTGCAATAGACAGGCACTCGGGACTGGACCCTTCGATATGTGGCTCGCAACGAGCGGGCCATGGCCGCCCACGAATACGAACGGGCCCGCTCGGCTGCATTCATAGCTGTCTCAGCGGCCAGCAGCGGGTTGTCGATGAGGGCGGCCGTCTGAGCAGCAAATGCCTCGGCGGTGGCATCGTCTACCAGGAATCCGGTTCGGCCGTGGTCCACTATCGAGCGCAGCCCGCCCACGGGAGCGGCCACCACCGGGGTGCCGCTGGCCGCCGCCTCCAGGGCCACCAGTCCGAACGACTCGCTGCGGCTGGGAACCAGAACAACATCGGCGGCCCGGTAGTAAGTGGACAGCCAGTGGTGGGGACGGGGGGGAACCAGCGCCACCTGATCCTCCAGGCCCAAGGCGTGTATGCAGTCTTGGAGGCGCCGATACTCGGTCTTGCCCTCGGTGCCGCTGGGCCCTCCAACCACAAGCAGGCGGGCATCCTCGCGACCCAGACACGCCAGTGTTTCCACCGCAACCAGAGGCCGTTTCAGCGGCTGAATCCGGCCGACAAAGAGCAACACCGGACCTTGGCCCAATCCGAGGGCGGTGCGGGCACCATCGCGATCTCCGGGGGAGAACAGCGCGTGCTCCACTCCCGGCGGGGCTAGCTCAATCCGTTCGGGCGGGGCGTCGTAGAACTCTCGAAGTTGCTGGGCTTCTGGCTCACAGGAGGCAATCACCGCATCGGCACAGCCGATCACCTCGGTCTCGGCCTGGGCCCGGAGCTCCGACTCGGGATCGCCAGTGGCCGCCTTTACCCGGGCCAGCGTGTGGAAGGTCACGGCCAGCGGTACTTCCACCGCGTGCTTGACCCGGTGACCGGCCACCCCCGAAAGCCAGTAATTGGCGTGAATCACGTCGGGGCGCCGGTGTCGCCGGAAGTCAGCCAGCACACCATCGGCGAACTCTTCCACTACCCCGGGGAGGTCTTCCTTGTTCAATTCGACGGGCCCAGCGTTGATGTGGACCACAGTCACGCCCGGTTCGATGTCCACCTCATCGGGCAGCCCTTCCTGGGCTCGCCGCACATACACCCGGCACTCGCTGCCCGAGTGGGCCAAGGCCGCGGCCATCTCCCGCACATACACGTTCATGCCGCCGCTGTCGCCCACGCCGGGCTGGGTCAGCGGCGACGTGTGCAGAGACAAGATCGCCACGTTCTGGGTCATGACCCCAATCCCCGAATCATGACGAGGTCGCCCCGCGAACAAAGAACTGGCATGGCCAATTGAGGCTACCCCCCGGACACTGGGGGCAGCACAGCCACCTCATCGCCGTCGGCGACCGGCTCAGATCCGGTAACCGGCTCGCCGTTGAGCCACACCCGGCAAATCTGAAGCTGTTCGGCAAAGGCCGCGCCATAGCGATCCACCGCAGTGGCCAGTACTTGGTCGACAGTGGCGCCGGGGACTTCGTCTCGTCCGGTGCCCGCCGCCTCCCTGACGTGTGCGAACAGGCGCAGCGTGGCCATGGGCAGAATTGTACGGGAATACTCTGCCACTGCCGCAGTCTGAAAAGCCCCGCCCATTACCGTGACAGCCGTGGCTCGTCTCCTTCTGATCCGACACGGGCAGTCGGAATGGAACGCGGCTCGGCGCTGGCAAGGTCAGGCCGACCCCCCGTTATCGGAGTTGGGACGCTGGCAGGCGGCTGAAGCCGCGGCCCGGCTCGAGCCGGTTGACGTGGTGGCCACGTCCACCCTTCAACGATCCCGGGTGAGCGCAGAGATCATTGCCGAAGCTCTGGGCTGCGACCCGCCGATCCCGGTTCCCGAGCTGATCGAGCGGGATGTGAGGGAGTTCTCCGGATTGACCCGGGCGCAGATCGAGGAGCGGTACCCCGGATTCCTGGAAGACGGCCGCCGCCCACCGGGCTGGGAGGACGATGCCGCCCTGTTGGACCGGGTGCTTGCCGGGCTCAACCGATTGGCCGGCCTCGTCGGCGACCAGTCTGCGCTGGTGGTCACCCACGGCGGGGTTATCCACACCCTGGAACACCACCTGGGCTGCCCGCCCAACCGGGTCGCCAACATGAGCGGCCGGTGGGTGACGATAACCGATGGCCGGATGGTTCCCGGCGAGCGGGTCCACCCCCTAGAGGGGGCTTGTCAGTCTCCGTAGTTTGGGCGGAAACCAGACCGTAAGGGTAGCCGCTTGCCGTGATGCGCGAACCCCCAGCATGTCGGCGACGGCAAGCTCTGCTAGTGGATGCCCAGACTCCCCACCGGCGACGACCTCGCCACCCAGTTCGAGGCTTTCCTCCGAGACCCTTGGAAATAGCGGCTTTCAGTATGTTTCAGTACTTTATAAGCAGAACAGCGCCGAATCATATGATCCGACGCTGTTCCAAAGAGATCGGTAGGATCTCCATTGGTGGGGCTGGCATGGCGCACGGACGGCCTCCAAAGCTGACTCCGTGGGGGTTCGAGTCCCCCCAACTCCACCGCCCACTGTAGCGCAGCGATGCTACGCCGCGATCAGGCGGGTGAGGGGGTTCTCGGCGCTACCGGGCAGCGTTCGAGCTTCACCCCACCGGCACCCCGACCACCCAGCGCTGAAGAGCGCCTATGCTCAGCCCAATGTGTCCGGCGTTCAGCTCGCTGTCGCCGCCTTGGTCGTGGTGGTCGTCTTGAGTCACTCCGTCTCGTCGGCGCTCAGCGTGTACCCGTCGGGGCAAACCGTTTTGGCCTCCCGCGGGTGCGCCGAGGCAGAAGGCACGGCAACAGTGCTCAACATAACAGCGAAAACGGTGGCAACAGCGAAGAGCCCCCAGACACCCCGCCGCCCCTCGGAAGCGGGATTCTTGGCGGCTCCCCTCGGGACGAGCTTTGATCGTTCCGTCACAGAGTGCCGCGATCAGACCCGAAGGGAGGCCAAGCAAATCGCCAAGTCCGCCCAATGGTCTTACCGCTGGGAGCCGGTTGGCTCCACGCGGGCTCTGTGACGCTGGGGAGGCTACGGGGTCACCAAAGCAACAAGCAAAAGGGAGGGGATTAGAGGTTGTCGCGGCGCTGGCGGGCAGCGGCGAGCGTTGCCGACACTGGCACCCCGACCACCCACCGCTGGAGAGCGCCGACGCTCAGCCCGATGTGAGCGGCGGCGGAGTGATAGCCCACAGCGGCCACCAAGTCGGCCATAGCCCGCTGTACCTCATCGGCAACAGCCGCCAGCTCTTCGCACTTCGCCACAGCGGCGGCCACCGCCTGGGCCGGGCTCAGCGGCCCATCATCGGCGGTCGAAGTAACCAACGTGCTCGCTTTTGAGAGCGGGGAAGCGATGGCTCAACAATCTCCCAACACGCGAAGCCAAGTAGCCCGCCGCCAAACATACGACAAGAGTTCCGAAGATCACGATTAGGGGGGAGAGGCCAGCACCGGACAACCAGCCGCGGAGAAAGTCGAATATCACTACAGAGACAACAATGAACAGATAGTCATACCAGGGCAATTTTTTGCGTTGGTGCTTGGGTCGTATCTTCAAAACAGCACCAGGATATTCATTTGAATATTTATCTGTCAAGATAGGGCTGAGCGCCACTGGTGGCCCTGGGGCCGCCCAGCTACCGTGATGGCATGACGCTTACTCACATCCTGCGCAAAGCTCGAAACTTGTAGGTCAACACCGCCGCCCACACCACCAGGCCCACCGGCCCCGCCGGCTCATCCCAGAACCACTTGGCCCACGGCCCCCGCCCCCCGCTCACGACGCCAGCCGCCCAGCCCGGCCCCCGCCCGCTCCCAGCCGGCCGCCAGCCGCTCCAGCCACAGCGCCAGCCGCTCGGCCGAGTCGTCCAGCCAGTCGCCCAGCCACAGCGCCGCCCACTCGGCCCGGCAGGCGTCCAAGTCGTCGGGCCAGTATTCGCCCATTTCCTCGGCCGCCCACTCGGCCACCTCCCAGGGGGCCGGCAGCCGGGCGCGCACCGCCTCCACAGAATCCAGCGGCGGCGGCGGGCTCTGGGCGTCAAGGGCGGCCAGCCTCGCCCGCTCGCTCTCCGTCAGCCCCTCGGTCACACCGCCACGCTAGCCGCCCCGATCCCGACACCACAGCGCCGCCGAGATCCACCAGGCCGAGCCGGAGGCCCCAGGGGCCGAGGTCGAGCCACAGCGGGCCATGGCATCCCCCAAACCAGCCGCCCGGCGTGCCACACCGCCAACACCCACCAGGCCGAGCCGGAGGCCCCAGGGGCCGGGGGATCGACGCCACCAGGCCGAGCCGGCCACCAGCCCCAGCCCCAGGGGCCTCGGGGGGGGAACGGGCCGCTGAGAGGCTGTTGGCGCTGGAGACCCCCAAACCCGGCGCTGAGAGCGCCCCCACACCGCCACAGCGGCCCGTTACGGCCCCGGCCCGGTACCTGAGCACCCCCGAGGCCACCAAACACCGCCAACGCCCACCAGGCCGAGCTAAAGGCCCTCAGGGCCGGGGGATCGAGCTGGCCGAGGGCGAGCCGGCCACCAGCGCCAGCCCCAGGGGCCTCGGGGAACGGGCCGGCCTCGGGGGGAACGGGCCGGCCTCGGGGGGAACGGGCCGCTGAGAGGCTGTTGGCGCTGGAGACCCCCAAACCCGGCGCTGAGAGCGCCCCCACACCGCCACAGCGGCCCGTTACGGCCCCGGCCCGGTACCTGAGTACCCCCAAGGCCACCAAACACCGCCAACGCCCACCAGGCCGAGCTAAAGGCCCTCGGGGATCGACGCCGGCGCTCAGCTCCAGGGGCCGAGCTGGAGTTAGGGCTGGGGGCTGGGGGGTTCCAGTTGCGCTGTTGGGGGAGCTGGGGGGCTGTGGTCGGGGTGCTGGGCGAGCCATTGGAGCGCGGCCAAGGCGTTGGGGGCGCGGTGCTGGCGAACGGCCCGACGCCACTCCCGGCGGCTCGGGGGGGTTCCGTCGATAAGTACCAGGCGGCGAAGCCGCCGGTATCGGCGGCGCTGTTGGCGTCGGCTCAGGGCCTCGGCGTCAGCAGCCAGCAGCCAGCCCGGCGGCGGCTCGGCCGCCTCGGCTGTTTCTGCGGGCAAAAGCCGCAGCCGGGGAGCGGGCAAAAGCTCGGGGTTGGCGGCCTCCAGGTCCGGGGGGTCGCCAGCGTCGGGGGCCTTGGCCCATGCCATCGTGTCCAACACCGCTTGACACGCCCGCCGGCGGGCCTCAGCCGAGCGCGGGCCGCGGTTCTTCCGCACTGTCTCGCTGAGCTGTTGGCTGGTGATCGGCCGGCCCAGCCGGGCGCTCAGCTCAGCGGCCAGCTCCGGTCACGCCCCGATCCTGTTGTCTCGGGCCAGCGCCGCCGCCGACCACAGCTCCCCATTGGCTATCTTCGCCACCACCACCACCCTACAGCGCCCGGAAAACTCGCCCGGCCCACACCGGAAAACCGGAAACCCCCAGCACCACAGCCGAGCTGGAGGCCCTCAGGGCCGGGGGATCGAGCCGGCCACCAGGCCGAGCCGGCCACCAGCTCCGGGGGATCGAGCTGGAGGCCCTCGGGGATCGAGGGCCACGCCCAGGCCCCCGATGTCCACCAGGGGCCGCCACAGCCGAGCTGGAGGACCTCGGGGATCGACGCCGGCGCTCGGCTCCGGGGGCGGGTTTTGGGGGTGGGGTGTAACACCGGGGCTAACACTGGAGGGGGCCGGGAGCGCTGCGCTGGGGCTGGGTGCGGTTTATGGGTCCGGCGGGCGGCGCGGGGGCCTCGGGGCCGCCGCAGCGGGAGCTGGGAGCGCCCACAGCGCCCAGAGAGCCCCCCAGCGGGCCTCAGGGCCACCACAGCGCCCAGAGAGCGCCGCTGTGGTGGCCTCGGCGGGTTTAGCGGCCTCGGGCTTTCCGGGGGTGCGGTTCTATCGGCAGCGCACCGCCTCGCTGTCGCCTACTTTTTTGTTTCCGGCGATCTTGGCCTGCATTCCGACTTGGTACCAACCGGCGTTCGGCACGTCGAACGTCGTCGAGGTGCCCGCGACCGCGGTTTGGCGGCCGCGGTGGCCGCGGTTTTTGGCCTCGTTCGCCCAGATGTCGGGTTTGAGGGTTTCGGGGGTTTTGCTCCAAGTAACCGAGATGACCCAGCCCGAGCCCGACGACGCGCATGAAACAGAGTCGAACGTCAAAGAGGGCTTGGGCTTCGTCTTGGGCTTTGCGGGGGTGGCGGTGCCGGTGATCCACGTTGAGAGCCCGTTGGCGTTGAACGCGGCCACCCGCACGCTGTAGGCCGAGCCGTTCACAAGCCCGGTGATGGTGTGCGATGTGGCCAGGTCCGAGCCGTGGTCCAAATCCGTGCTCTGCACCGCGGCGTCGCCCCACGCCTGGGTCGTGAGCTTCCACTGCACCCGATACCCGAACCCCGCTTCGGGCGTCGTGGCCGACGCCGACCACGAGACCGCGATCTGCTTATCGCCGGGGCTCAGCAACAAGCCCGACGCCGCAGCGGGCGGCTCGGGGGCGGTCGGGGTGGCGGCGGCGGCGGCCCACCGGGAGACGCCCCCGGAGCTGTAGGCGGCCACGCGCACGTCATAGGCCGAGCCGTTCACAAGACCGGTGATCGTGCGCGACGTGGCCAGATTGGAGCCGTGGGCTAGGTTCACGCTTCGGGCGGCGGGGTCGTCCCATGTCTTGTCGGCGGGCTTCCACTGCAACCGATACCCGAAACCGGCTTCGGGCGCGGTGGTCGAAGCGGTCCACGAAACCGCTATCTGCCCATCCCCGGCGGCCAGCTTCAACCCCGACGCCGCCGCCGGGGCCGCGGGGTTGGGATCGGGCTTCGGGGTCGGGGTGGGCGTGGGCGTGGGCGTGCGGAAAGGAGGAGGAGGATCAGGGGTGCGGGTCACGGTGTGCGTCGGAGTCGCGTTGGTGTCGGTGCAAGAGAGTTCATGGCTTGCGCTGATAGTCCAGTCTGCTAAATCCACCCAAGGTGTTTTTACTACGTCGGCTACTAAAGCTGATAAAAACTCGGTGATAGCCAGGCCTTCTGATGGCCCGCACACGGTTATACCAAGGGTTTTGCCTTTCTCGGCTGCCTCGTGCGCTTTGAGCCTGAGCCTTTCTTCGTCTTGGAGCACGAAATAGATCCCTGCTTCGATCTGATCGGCTATCGACCACCCGGAGCAAGCCTCGTCAATCATCACGCTCACAGTAAAGCCCGTAAACGCTCCGGCAAGAGGGTTGGCCGTTACAGTACCAACGTAAATGCCAGCGAGAGCGGCGGCTGTTGTGCCAACGAGGGGAGCGCACAGGACGACCTCTAATACGTTATTGGTGAACTTATAAGCCCTTACGCTGGCGTCTTTGAGTGTGGTTGCGGCGTCTAGGGCGGAGTTGAGTACGCCGTTCCAGTTGGGGATTAGGTTTCCTGCTTCGTCGATGGCGTGCTCCACACCGGCGATGACGACTTTTCCGGCTTCCGTGATCCTGTATTCAACGTTGTTGTAGACGAATTTTCCGCCCTTCACAACGTATTTATAACCGTTGATGAAAATTTCTGTGATGTTTATCTTCTTGGCTTTCGGCAGTACGGGTTTGTAGCAGTTGTGGGTGTCGTCTTGTTTCTCCCAAACAGCCAATTCTCCGTTTGCGATGACGTGAGGGTTTTGTTTGACTTGTTCCTCTGTGACGTGCAGGGGTCCGTCAACGGTTTGAACGATCCATATTCTGGACAGGGGCGGTGTGTAGTTGTGGCTGGCTGGGCAGTTGTGGGTTTCGTGGTAGTTGAGGGTGTTCATGGGGGAGGTTGTTTCGGTGGTGGTGGTGACGCAATTTGTGCCGCTCAGGGTGCCTTTGGTGCAGGTGGGGTTTTTCTGGTCAAAGCATTTGCTGCCCTGGGGTTTCCCGTTGGCGCACGTCGGTTTGCCGTGGACTGTGGTGGTGACGCATCTGCCGCTGCTGTAGGAGCCCGAGCTGCACTTCTTGGGCGGGCCGAGGTCGGTGGTGCTGACGCACCGGCCGTTGCTGAGCGAGCCGGTGACACACTTCTTGGGCGGGCCGAGGTCGGTGGTGCTGACGCACCGGCCGTTGCTGAGCGAGCCGGTGACACACACTGTCGGCGCTCCGTAGTAGGTGGTGCTGGTCCTAGAGCAACTGCCGTTTCTCAGGATTCCGTTGGCACACGTCGCCCGCCCGTGGTCGGTGGTGGTGGTGCGCTTGCATGAGCCGCCGCTGAGGGTTCCCGACGTGCAGTAGGGGGTGGCGACGGTGTAGCGCTGACAAACCGGGCCTACGGCCGAGTAGCCAGCCGGGCACGAGGGGTTTGTTATGGCTTGGGTGGTGGGGTTGTAGCAGACCCCGAAGACGTGGTTCGTGCCAGCCGGGCACCGTTTGTTGGCTGTTTGGCGGCAAACCGGGATGCCGAAGGCCCCGGTCGTCAAGACGCCCGAGCCGCAGCGGTAGGAGGCCCCTGTGGTGGTCGTGGTGGTGGTGACGCACCGGCCGTTGCTGAGCGAGCCGGTGACACACACTGTCGGCGCTCCGTAGTAGGTTGTGCTGGTCCTAGAGCAACTGCCGTTTCTCAGGATTCCGTTGGCACACGTCGCCCGCCCGTGATCGGCGGTCCCGATGCACACCCCGTTTTTGAGGTTGCCCGTCGCGCACGTCGGGGAGCCAACCACCGCGGTCCCGATGCACACCCCGTTTTTGAGGTTGCCCGTCGCGCACGTCGCCTTCCCGTGGTCGGTGGTGGTCACACAGTCATCGCCGGTTCCGCGTGCGCACGTCGGCTTGCCCACCTCCTTTTCGCAGACCGCAGCGCCGCGGGTCTTGGACACAAGGTCATAGCCAGAATCGCACGACGCTTTGCCGTGGTCTTGGGCAGTGGTCTTTGAGCACTCCGTCTCATCGGCGCTCAGCGAGTACCCGTCGGGGCAAACCGTTTTGGCCTCCGGCGGATGCGCCGAAGCGGCGGGCACACCAACAGCGCTCAACAAAACAACGAAAACAGCGGCAACAGCAAAGAGCCCCCAGACACCCCGCCGCCCCCCGGAAGCGGGAATCTTGGCGGTTTCGCTCGAGCGGTCGGACTTGGCCAGTGCAGACATGGGGCGGCTCTCCTCAGCAATGGGGATACGGGCGGATAAATGCCGTTATCCGCCGTGTCCAAGCCCCTGCCGATCCAGATGGGATCGCTGCGAGTACGGGTGTGAAAACCCCGCCCATCTAGAGATTCGCGGGACTATGACCGGCAAGCAGGTAATCGGATTCCCTTGTATCTGAGGGCACGGCGACCGCTGGACCGATACCAGCCCCGAGCCGATCGGGGCTGCCCCTGCGACAGGATCCCTCCTTTCCTGACGGGCACGCCCATCTGGTTGCGAAGCGGTTTTGGCAGGTCAAGCAGACAGTCGCCTATCCGAGAGCATCGCTGTGCGGGCTCGCGTCCGGGAAAGGGTTGACAAGCATTCCCGACCTGAGCTAAGCAATAACGGCATTTATTCGCCGCGAGGAGCGTTTCCGCTTCGGCGGGTTTTTTGGGTTTTTGGTTAGAGTTGGGTTGTGGGTTTCGGCTAGGAAACCGGCGATGAAGCACCCCCCCCCCCCCCCCGGCCATGTGCTCGCATAGCGGCTCAGGCGGCAGTGCTGGCCGGAGCTTTTGCTGCGCGGATGGGCTGATAGCTCAGGCCGAACCCGCGGCGCTGTCCGCCAACCCCCGCAAGACCTACAAAACCGGAGGGAACAGCTGGGCCCGCTGGGCGGACGCCCGCGGGCGGCCGGTAT